>NZ_JBEOZU010000043.1:0-80795 GCF_040298185.1 Streptomyces sp. NPDC001634
GTGACCCTCGTCCGATCCCCGCCGCTGCGGCCCGCCGGAGCCCGGGGCCGGCGGCCGTCCGCCGCTGTCCAACGACTGCCTCCCGTATCCCCAGACCGTCTTTCAACGTGTGGGTCGAACCCCACCGCTCCGTCAGTGCCTGTCAAATCGTCAGCTGCACACCGGCGCAGATCGGGTCGGCTCTCCGTGTCTGTCGTGCATGCGGGCGTCTGTCGTCAGCCGAACGGTTGAACCGGCGCTCCGCACGGCTCGACGGGTCGCACGGCGGCCCCATGATGGTGGGGTGCGACGCCTCAGCGCATGGCGCAGCGCCGCCACCTGGCGCGGCCGCACCGCGCTGACCATGGAAGTGTTCTGGTTCGTCGGGATCGGCGTCGCCTCCACGGTGGCTCAGGCCATGCTGTACTGGGTTCTGCGCCAGTGGTCGCCGCCGATCCTGGCCAATTTCACCTCCCTCCTTGTCATCACCGTCCTCAACACGGAGGCCAACCGCCGGCTGACCTTTCGCCGGTCCCCGGTCCGGGTCCTCCAGGCGCATCTGGCCGCGGGTGGTCTGTTCGTCCTGGCGTACCTGGTCACCTCAGGTGCTGTCCTGCTCTTCCGCCACTACCGGCCCACCGCCTCACCAATAGCGGAGACCCTGGTACTTGCGCCGAGCTTCGCCCTGGTGACCGTGGTGCGCTTCACGGTCCTGCGGGTGGTCGTCTTCAGAAGCCACCACCAATGACCCCCTCGCGCCCGATGCGACCGACACGCCTGCTGTTTTCGACGGGGGCGAAGCGGAGCCACTTGGGCAACGGGAATGAGAGCCACATTGGTCCGTTCGTGAAGGTGGTGGAGCCCGCTACCTCGCCGGCCTCGAACTTCGCGCCTCGATGATCTGGCTCGAAGACCTCTTACGAGCAGCCGGTTGATCCGCGGTGCTGCTGGTCGCCGCACGCGACCAGGGCCTGCCGATGCCCGCCGCTGGGGTCCTGTTCTCCCCCTACGCGGACCTGACTTTCTCCGGCGCGAGCATGACCGGCAAGCAGGCGGTCGGCCCGTCCTTCATCCCGGAGGCGATCGCGGTCCGCGCCAAGGACTACGCCGCTGCGGTGGATCCATCGGATCCCCTGGTCAGCCCGGTCTTCGCAGACCTGCGCAGCCTCCCCCCGCTGCTGATCCAGGCGGGGTCGCACGAACTGCTGCTCGACGACGCGGTCCGACTCGCGGCCCGTGCCGCAGCCGACGACGTACCCGTCACCCTGGAGGTCACGCCCGGCGTGCCGCACCTGTTCCAGGCGTTCGCCGGGATGCTGGACGAGGGGAAGGCCGCACTGCGGCGTGTGGCCGACTTCCTGGCCACCACGGTCACCGGGGCTGTCCGGTGACCGGGACGATGGCCGGACCGGTGGCAGCGAGCTCGCCGCCGATGGACGCCACTGCGCCCAGCGGAGAGTTCGGTGCAGCGCCCGTCACGGCTCCGAACCTGGCCACGCGAGGACCGCTGTCGGGCTCTACAGGGACAAGGTCGGCCACATCCGGGCCATCGAGCGGCGGCCCGCCACCCCGCTCCACGCGACCCTTCTGCCGACCTTGACGCGGGGTTGAACGGGCGAGCCGGGGGCACTGAAAGCGTCTCGTAAGGAAGCTCTCCCTACCTTGCCGAGTGAGACAGACAGTGGCCGCCGCTGCTGCCGTTCACCGGGAGGGAAACATGGAGAAGCTGAGCGGGTGGGTGATCCGCCATCGGCTGCTGGTGGGCCTGGGCTGGCTGGTGATCACGGTCGCCGGCGTGGTGCTGGCCCCGTCGCTGTCGAGCCGGTTGCAGCCGGGCACGCATGTCAGCGGCCCGGGCTACACCGCCAACGTGGCGATAGCCCAGGTCTTCGGCGGGGTGACCCAGGACACCGGTGTCGTGATCCTGGACCTGCCGGCAGGTCAGACCATGACCTCGCCGCAGGTCGCGACGGAACTGAGGGCGGTGGATGCGGGGATCGCCAAGGCGGCGCCCAGCCTGCGGGTGGTCTCCTACGCCTCGACCGGCAGCCGGACGCTGGTCGGGACCGGCGGCACGAGCACGATCGTGCTCGCCTACCCGCCGAAGCCGGGCGACGACATGGCTACCGATCAGATTGACGCCCTCACCAGCGCTGCCAGGTCGGCGGCCCCCGGCCTGACCGTGCACGGCACCAGCCTGCTGTCCCTGGAGGCGGGCAACACCACGGGCAGTGGCAACTCCAGCGTCACCGGCGAGCTGATCGTCGGAGCGCTTGGCGCCCTGGTGGTGCTGGCCTGGGTGTTCGGGTCGCTGCTGGCGCTGCTGCCGCTCCTCATGGCCCTGGTCTCGGTGCTGACGATGCAACTCTTCGTCTATGGCCTCACCTACCTGATGCCCTCGTCATCGCCGATCAACCCGGCTGTGCAGTACATCGTGGCGCTGCTCGGCCTCGGCCTGTCCATCGACTACTCGCTGCTGGTGGTCACCCGCTGGCGGGAGGAGCGCGCGGCGGGACGGAGCAACGACGAGGCGGTGCGGGCGGCCGTAAAGCGGGCCGGGCACAGCGTCTGGTTCAGCGGCATGGTGGCCTCGCTCGGCCTGTTCGCGCTGATCGTCATCCCCAACTCGATGGTCCGCGGTATCGGGGTGTCCGGCCTGTTCATCCCCTCCACCGCGACCGGGGTCGCGCTGACGCTGCTGCCGGCCGTGCTGTCCAAGGTGGGCCCGAGCGTCGACTGGCCGCGACGGGCGTCGCGGCGCCAGGCCGCCAGCCGGTTCTGGACCGGCTGGTCGAGGTTCGTGATCAGGCACCGGGTGGCCTCGGCCGTCGCGGGCCTGGGCATCCTGGCCGCCCTGACGGGCATCGCCGCGACGATCAACATCAGCGCGCCGAGCAGCCACGCGCTGGCCACCTCGGGCGCGTACACCGATGGGCTGCACGCCCTGGAAGCCGACGGATTCCCCTCCGGGACGCTGACGGCCGTGCCGCTGTACGTGCCGAAGGCCGCCGACGCGGGGACCGTCGTGGCGGCTCTGGATACCGTCTCCAGCCTTCGTGGCGCGGTCGCCCCGGCGGGGCCCGGCTGGCCTGCCGGGAGCAGCGCGATGGTCATCGCCATCCCGCGGCACGAGGTCGGCAGCGCGAGCGGCGGCACCTCGCTGGACGACATCCGCCGCAGCGTCCCGCCTGGTGTGCTGGCCGGCGGCGAGGGAGCGCAGAAGATCGACGAGACCAGCGCCACCTACGGCTCGTTCCCGCTGCTGTTCGCGGTGGTCGCGGTGGTCACCTTCCTGCTGCTGGCGCGCGGGATGCGGTCGATCCTGCTGCCCGCCAAGGCCGTGCTGCTCAACATGCTGTCGGTGGCGGCCTCCTACGGGCTGCTGGTAATCGTCTTCCAGCACGGCGCCGGCATGAAGGCGCTGTGGGGCGCGTCCACCTACGGCGCGATCGACGCCCTCGCCCCCGTGCTGATCTTCGGGTTCCTGTTCGGGGTGTCCATGGACTACGAGGTGTTCATCCTGGCCAGGGTCCGCGAGGGGTACGAGCGCACCCGGTCCACCCGGGAGGGCATCATCGAGGGCGTGTCCCGCACCGGCCGCCTGGTGACCTCGGCCGCGCTCATCCTGTTCTTCGCGCTCGCCTCGCTGGCCACCGCCAACGACGTCACCGTGCGGGAGATCGCCATGGGTCTGGCGTTCGGGGTGCTGCTGGACGCGGTCGTGGTCCGGATGCTGCTGCTGCCCGCGCTGGTCTCGCTGCTCGGGGAGTGGAACTGGTGGCTGCCGGACCGGGCCGCGCGGCTGCTGCGGCTGCCGGCGAAGGAGCCCGCCGTCGTAGTCGAGGGCGAGACGTCCGTTCCGTTGCACGTCGGGGATGCTTAGCCCATGCGGGTACTCGTGGTCGAGGACGAGCCGGACGTCGCCCAGGCCCTGGTCTGGGGTCTGACGGCCGAGGGCTACATCGTGGACACGGCGGACAACGGGACCGACGGACTGTGGATGGCGACGGAGAACGCCTACGACGTCATCGTCCTGGACGTGATGCTGCCGGGCCTGGACGGCTACCAAGTAGCCCAGAGCCTGCGCGAGCGAGAGCGCTGGACGCCGATCCTGATGCTGACCGCCATGACGGACGACCTCGACCACGCCGAGGGACTGGACTCCGGCGCGGACGACTACCTGTCCAAGCCGTTCTCCTACCCGGTCCTGCTGGCGCACCTGCGCTCGCTGACCCGACGGACCCTCGGTGCCAGGCCGGCGGTACTCACCGCCGCCGGCCTGGCGCTCGACCCCGCCGCGCGCACCGTCACCCGCGACGGCGCACCCCTGGATGTGACCGGTCGGGAGGCCGCCGTGCTGGAGTACCTGCTCCGGCACAAAGGCACCGTCATCTCCAAGTCCGAACTGTTGGAACACTGTTGGGACGCCTCCCGCGACGGCGATCCCGCGGTCGTCGAGGTCGTGGTGCACCGGTTGCGCCGCAAGATCGAGACGCTGGAGGCACCTGCGGTCATCGAGACCGTCCGCGGCAAGGGATACGTCATCAGGAGCGAGGAGTCATGACCGAGCACCCGCGCGGCTGGTACCGCCTGGCTCGAACGGCTCACCCCCGCAGCGTGCGGACCCGGGTCACGTTCCTGGCGGGAATCGCGCTGACCGCCGCCGTTATGCTCGGGCTGGTCGTGATGTATCTGCTCCAGGTCGACCAGGCCAAGCGGACCATCGCCGACCAACTGCGTACCTACGCCGTCCAGATCGAGCAGTCCGCGACCGGCCCGATCTTCCCGCGGCCCCTACCGCCGTCGGTGCTCGACGCTCAGGCCCAGGCGCAGGTCCTTGCGCCGGACGGCACCGTCCTCGCCGCCACCCGCGACCTCGACGGCCGATCCGCGGTGTTCTCGCTCCCGCCCGGCTCCACCGCCCCGGTCCGGCAGAAGGCCGCCGCCGACATCCTCCCCGCCGAGGTCTCCGTCGTCGGCGAGCGCACCACGGTCGGCGGCCGACCGGTCACCGTCGTCACCGTGACCTCAACCAACCAACGCGACCAGGTTGACGAGACTTTCGCCCGGCTCCTCGTCATCGGCGTGCCGGCCACGCTCCTGCTGGCCTGCGGCACCGTGTGGTGGGTCGTCGGCCGCGCGCTGCGGCCCGTGGAGCAGATCCGGCGCACCGTCACCGCCATCACCGCCGCGGACCTGTCCCAGCGCGTCCCGGAGCCAGGCACCGACGACGAGATCGGCCACCTGGCCCGCACCATGAACCACATGCTCACCCGGCTCGACGACTCCGCCGCACGCCAGCGCCGATTCGTCGCCGACGCCAGCCACGAGCTCCGTAGCCCCCTGACCGCGATCCGCACCGGCCTGGAGGTGGGGCTGGCCCATCCCGCCCGCGCGCCGTGGCCGGACATCGCCACGCGCGCGGTCCAGCAGACGGGGCGGCTTGAAGAGCTGATCTCCCAGCTGCTCACCCTGGCCAGGGCCGACGTTGGACAACTGGCCGCAGGGCAGGAGACCGTCGATCTCGGCGCGTTGCTCACCGAGATCCGCGCCACGACCACGGCCCCGCACCTGCGGATCGACGTCTCGGTCCCACTAGACACCACCGTGACCGGCAACCCCGAGGACCTGGCGAGGCTGTTCCGCAACCTCGTGGACAACGCCGTCCGCCACGCCGGATCGAGAGTGTCTCTCACCTCCGGGGGTGATGAGGGCAGCGTGCGCGTGGAGATCAGCGACGACGGCCCCGGAATCCCGGCCGAGGAGCGCGAGCGCGTGTTCGACCGCTTCGTCAGGCTCGACGCCAGCCGGGGCCGCACCAGCGGGTCCACCGGACTCGGCCTGGCGATCGCCAAGGAGATCGCCACGGCACACGGAGCGACGATCGTGCTCACCGAGGCCGACACCGGCGGAGTACGCGCCGTCGTGACCCTGCCGCGCTGACGAGGTGTGTGACACGACGTCGGCTGGCGGCCACGCCGTGATTTGCTCGGCCGCCATCGCTCTGTAGCGGCCGGAACTGGCTGGAGCCATGGTCCGCGGACCTCGCACATGGCCATTCAGCCCCGAGGAGCCGGTGTGCCCGTGTTCGCAATGCCGGGATTGCCGGCGGGTGCGTGGATGGGACGGCGGCGCATCACCTGCAGCGCGGTCAAACCGAGAGCGGCAGCCAGAGCGAGGGACACGTATCCGGCGTCGCGAGGCAGCCGGACGCCCGCCGCGTGCCGGCCGACAGTGTGCCCGGACGCGGACTGGCCTGGCGGCTGTGCGGCAGTACCCGTCTCTTTCGCTCCTTGCGTGTGGGCACTGCCGGGTTATGACGGGCTGGAAGGCCGGGGCGTGGGGCGGGAGGCGCCCTCGTGCTGGGCAGGGAGCTGGAGACTCCAGCCTGGGTAGATGAGGTTCGGGTTCTGTCGCGAGACTGCCCCGGTGACAAGTACCTGCGGCAGTCACAGAGGCACGGCCGCGTCCCAGATCCTGTGGAGCGCACCCCGGCTGATCTGCGTTGCCGGGGACTTCACTCGTTACGACGCGCACGCCGTACGTGAGCACCGGCGCTCGATCGACCTGGTCCGCTACCGGTACTTCGGCAACGACCTCTTCGGTCTTGAGACCGTGGCTTCCGTTACGGGGCACTCGGCCGCGTCCAAACGGGGTCGTCGGCGCGCGGACGGGATGCCGTCGACTCGGAGCCAGGACGGAGCGATGGCGCAGCTGGCTGAGGCGGTCGACGAGGTGCTGCTCGGACTCGGTGACGGGGTCACCTGTGTCCAGCGCAAGCAGTACCGCGCCTACCAGTGGTTGCGGAACTTCGCATGCGTCTGCCCGCCGCAGCAGACCAAGCTGCTCGTCTACCTCAAGGGCGACCCGAAGTCGGTCGACCTGGTTCCCGGCTTTACCCGGGATGTGACGGGGCTCGGTCACCACGGCACAGGTGACCTGGAGCTGCAGCTGCGTACGGAGCGGGACCTGGCGCGCGCCCAGGACCTGTTCCGCCTCAGCTACGCCGCGGCGTAGCGCTGCTCGACGCTCCCGGGATGGACGGCCCGAGGTGCGGATGAAGTCGTGCTCTTCGTCGTGGTGATCGCCCTTCGACGTAGCGGTCAGGGGTGGCGGTGGATCTCCAAGGATGCGGCTGGATCCCCGGTTTCGGTAACCGGGGATCCGCCGCTATATTGCCGCGCGCCTGCGTCCTGAACAGGCGTACCGCTTTTGCGCGCCAGCGTCTTGCGGGCGAAGGCGAGGGGGTGGCATGGGCTGGCAGCGGACACGGACGGTGCTCCTTCACGAAGGGCCCTTTGTTTCTCTGTGCCGGGATGGGGTGATTCGCCCGGACGGAAGCCCCGATATCTACGACCATGTGGTTGTCGATGACGGTGTGCGCGTCGTCGCGCTCGACCAGCATCGGTGCCTGGCGCTGGTGGAGGATGATTTCTACCTGCAGCAGCGACGCGTGCTGCATCTGCCGGGCGGGGGAACCGAAGGTCAGGATCCCCGTGCCGCTGCGCTGCGGGAGCTGGAAGAGGAGACGGGGGCGGTGGCTGGCGAGTTGCGGCTGCTGGGAGTGATCGACCCGCTGCCCGCGACGACAGCCGCGCGCACGCACTTGTTCCTCGCCACCAGTCTGACCCCGGCGGCCGTGAGCCGTGACGCCACCGAAGTCGGCATGACGGTGCAGTGGCGGCCGATTCCTGCGGCGATCAGAGCCGTCCGGGAGGGGGCGATCACGGAGGCGGGCAGTGTGGCGGCCCTCCTGCTGGCCGAGCATGTACTGCGGACTATGCCGCCGGGTGGGCAAGCGACGTGATGTCGTGTCTGCAGAACTGGGCAAGCTCTGCCCGGAGCTGGAGGACGCTCTCACTCGCGCGGTGATGTACGCGCTGGGCCTCGGGGAACCCGGTCCAGGCGCGAACGGTTGCGCCGCGCACCCACTGACGGCACATTTCACTTCGGGGATCGTGGTCGTCGGGGTCGAGGCCGAAGCAGTCGTTGCAGTAGGCGACCCATGAAGGCCGCAGCGCCAGCAGGTCGGCGACTGCGGACAGAGCTGTGACCGTTGCCACGGTCACGGGCCGGTTGGGGTTGATCCCGTTGGCCAGGCGCATCAGGGCTTTGTGGACGGCTTCACTGTCGTACACGGCCTCGCCGATCAGCGAGTCCGGATCATCCCGCGGCGGTTCTGCGACGGTGGGCGCGAACGGTGCCCGTGTCGCGATGGCCACCCTGTCGGCGACCTGCCGCAGGTGGTCTTCGCCGTGGAGGTAGACATCGCCTCGCGGAGCTTGGCCGTGATCTGGGTCGTGATCCCTTCGGAGGCCAGGGCCTGTGCGGCCTGCTCGGCCTAGAAGGGCTCCTCGCGGTCGATGCGGGCCATGACCATCGTGCGGTCGTCGAGGGGATCGAAGCCGCAGGTGGTCAGCAGGCCACGGGCCAGGTCCTGGCGGGTGCCGGTGAGGGTGGCGGTCACGGCGCTGGGGTGCGCGGGGTGCGTGTCGAGACGGACGTGTGCGTCGATGGAGGGTGTCGTCACGAAGAGTGTGCACTTCTGCCGGCGGTTGGCCGTTTCGGTCCGGCCACCGGCGAGTTCGGGGTCAGCGGGAGATACGCGTGGGCGTCGGGGCGGTGGTCTTCGGCGGGCCGGCGCGGGGCGCAGGAGCGGCCTTGGTCCGTACGGGCGTGGCTGCTGGGGACGGTGCCGGTGAGGCGGCTTGGTGCCAGCGGGTTCGTACGGCGGTCAGGTCGGCGAGGGCGCGGCGGCTGCCGGCGACGAGTTGGTAGGGCGTGTTGGCCGGCTCGTCGGTGAATGCGTGGATGAGCAGGGCGGGTGGCCTGTCCGCAGCCTCCGCGGTCGCGCCTCATCAGCAGACCAGGTTGCATTGGCCAACGCGGATGGGGCGTTGTCCGTCGCCTGCCAGGCTGCGGCCCCATCACAAGAGTGCGACCGACTACCTTGTCTACATGGCGGCGGTCTGTCCGCGGTCCGTGTGGACACGGCCCCATCGCAGGCGTCGGCACGTAGTGGCGAGTGCGATCGTCGACAAGCTCGAAGCCGTTTGTCAGCTGCAGCACAGCGCACGCCGTGCTGTCCGCGGCCTCAAAACGCCGCAGCCCCACCGCAGGGCCCCCTGGTACGCCCATTGGCTGCTCTCGTAAGGCCATCCGCCGTACTGTCCACGCCGTTTGCGGTTTGCCCGGCCACTGCCCCATAGCCGTGCACCTGTGACGCCGACTCAGCCGTGGGCGCTGTTTGTAGCTGGCCTGTCCGGCTGAGGCGCTCTTGCAGCTCAGCACCAGCAACTTGCGCGGTCGGGCGGCAGCGGATGCAGATCGGTCACCGCCTCACATGGGCGGTGACGTCTGCGCCTGTATCCGCTCAGACACTCGACGCTCCCCCTTGAGCTTTTCTTTGGCTATTGTCAACACGGAGAGTGAGGATGTGCGGCTTCGGACGTCGCGTTGCGGACAGCTGCTGAACTCGCTTTAAGGAGCGTTAGTCATCACCGTCGACTTCCGGTGCTGGTTCCGTGCTGACTTCCGTAGCCAGAATTGCAGAAAGCCGCAGGTCCTAGCGCCGATCGAATGAGTTGTCGTACCACTCGATGGTGGTGCCGATGAGACTGGCGGCGACGATTCTGGGGAGGCTGGCGGGGGGTGGGGGAGCGGTGATTCCGGAGGCCATGTTCGCCACTCCCTCGTGTGCGGTGGGGACGGGTACGTGTCGGCACACGGTAGGAAGATGCAGGTCAGGGGCACATGTGGTGGGGCAACATAGTTTGGGAATTGACTATGCGTGTGGCCACCATGCCAGCTCGCGGAAGGGTGCTTCAGGGGCTCGAAGGGGTTGAAGTGAGTGCCGTCCAGGACGCGTAGTTCGGAGTGATTTGACGGTGCGGCCTCTGCGGGCATGGGCGCGGGCAAGGCGCTGCGCCTGGGTGCGGCGCGCGTTTGTCCCAGCAGATTCTTCGTCTGCTGGTGGTACAGGAGCAGGGAGCATGCACGAGGCGGAGGGAGGGTAAGAGGCCAGGTCAGCCGAGCTTGAGAAGGCCGGCTTCGACCACGGCGCGGCCGAAGGGGCTCGCGAGTTCGGCGAGACGCTCACAGTCGGCGTCACCCAGCGCGGCGTAGGCGGGAAGGGCCAGGCGGTCGGTGCGGTCCTCGATGTGCCGGCGCAGGATGACGCCTTCCGGACTGAGGGAGTCGCCCCGGAGGAGACCACGCTTGCGTAGGCGTTCCTGGGTGCCGACCCACTCTTCCTCGGGCCATGCGCGGCTCGCCTTGAGGAAATCGACGGGAACCTCACCGGTGGCGGCGTGCAGAATCAGGGCTTCCAAGCCCCCGACGCCCTCGCTCAGCAGGCACGCGACATGGCCGTCTCCACGGAACTCCCGGAGCAGCGTCTGGGCGTGCCACAGCTGCAGCACCGGCTCCTCCGGCCAGGGCAGTGCGGCATGCGCGGCGAACAGCGGGCGGCCCTGCGCATGTTCGCAAGCCGCCTCGGCCGCCCGGCGGGTCAGCGCGAGGACCTCGTCCAAGTCGGGCAGCGCGTGGATTCCAGCCCGCCGCAGGGCTTCGCCGGCCGCGGCGTACCGAGCGTCCAGCACTTCCTGCGGCGCCGTCGCGTCCCAGGCTCCGTCGACCGCCTGCCGTACGAAATCGGGGTTGAAGTTGTAGAAGGTCGAGATGACCAGCTCGGCGGATGCTCGGCCGAACGCCGCACTCCGGGAGGCGAAGTACCCGGCGCGTCCGGTCAGTCCGAGATCCGCGTACCGTCGCCTTGCCTCGGGAACGAAGTAGATCATGCCGTGTACGGGCTCGAGGCGGCGCCAGGCTGCGCGCGCTGACTTCATCGGGTCACCTCTCCGGAGAGTCGACGAATGGGTATTGACTGTGGCTCAGTGCTCGCCGTGCGCCCGCAGATGGCCGAGCAGCAGGTGGCTCAGCGTTTCGGGCGCCTCCTCGGGGACCCAGTGGCCGACGCCCTGGAGGGTTTCGAACCGATACGGCCCGTTGACCCACCGCCTTGTCTCCTGCGCCGCCGCCGGGCCGAACGCGATGTCCTCGGTGCTCCAGATGTACAGCGTGGGCACGTCGATGACGCCGATGGCACCGTCGGGGCGGCCGGCCCGGTACCAGTTCAGCGCAGCGGTGAGAGCGCCTGGCTGGGACAGGTGCCGTACATAGGCCTCGGCACTGGCCTGTGGGACCTTTCCGGCGTAGAGGGCGCGAAGCTCTTGGGCATGGTGGGCCAGCATGCGCTCTTCGGTCGCCGGCGTTTCGCGCCAGTCGATCATGTACCGCGAGCGCTTGCGCTGGTCCTGCTCGGTGCGCAGGGTGGTGGCCAGAGCGCCGGGGTGCGGTGTCGAGACGACCGTCAGGGTTCGTACGCGGCCGGGGTGGGCGTCAGCGGTCCACCAGGCCACCGCGCCTCCCCAGTCGTGGCCGACCAGGTCGAATGCCGCCCAGCCCAGTTCCTCCGTGATCGCGACCACGTCGTCGACGAGACGGCTGATGCGGTAGTCCTCGGGCTGCTTGGGGCGGGCGCCGGGGGAGTACCCACGCTGGTCCGGTGCCACGACCCGGTAGCCGTGCGCGGCCAACGCCGCTATCTGCCGTTGCCACACCAGCCCCGTCTGCGGGAAGCCGTGCAGCAGCAGTACCGGGCGGCCCTCGGCCGGACCCGCCGCGATCGCGTCGAACACGCCCGCACCGGTGGAGATGCTCAGCTCAGTCACGACCCACCTCTT
The DNA here is from genome assembly GCF_040298185.1 of Streptomyces sp. NPDC001634. Taxonomy (NCBI): domain Bacteria; kingdom Bacillati; phylum Actinomycetota; class Actinomycetes; order Kitasatosporales; family Streptomycetaceae; genus Streptomyces; species Streptomyces sp. NPDC001634. Next base: position 11,724 of record NZ_JBEOZU010000043.1, read on the forward strand.
CGTACCGACTGGTCGGTAGCCTTCAGGCAGGGAAACACGATGTCAAGACCGTGAGCATGCAGGCATCCCCTCGAGCGGGTCATCGCCACGATGGCCGCGCAGCAGGGCACGTGGGTGGGCGGTTGCACGCGGATCTGGTGGACCACATCCCGTCCTACCGCGCGGTCCCGCGGGAACTCCTGGACCAGATCTGGCACCGGCACTTCCAGAGGGCTCTCGCGGTGGTGCGAGAGGGGACGGTGCCCGCGCCGGAGGACTTCGACGAAGCCGATGTGGCCCGGGACCGGGCTGCCCGGGGCGTGCCGCTCAGCGACAGGCTCCGCGCCTTCCGCCGGGCGCTGAGCGCGATACGGGGTCTGTTCATCGCCGCGGCGGCCGAACGCGGGCTGGACCCCGGCCTCATCGTCGACCGCACCAAGTGCCTGTGGGAGCTCGGGGACGTCGCGAGCCTGCAGATCGCCGCCGTCCACCGGGAGGCGGAGGTCGCCTCGCGCTGTTCGACGCCCGCCGCCACGCCGACTTCCTGCGTGGACTGCTCTACGGGACGCTGAGCGCGCCGGAGATCCACAGCGGTGCGGCGATCTACGGACTGGACCTGTCGCGGCCGTACCAGGCCATCAGAGCTGTCCCGATCGGCAACGTCGGTCCGGACGCCTTGGAACGCTCCCTGGAGTCCCACGGCCGCAGGAGTGGCCGAGGCGCGCTGCTCACCGTGCTGGAGGAGGCTGTCGCCTGAGTCGTCGAGGCAAAGCCGGAGACCGGTGACCTGGAGGTGACGGCGGGGCTCGGCCCACCGACGGACCTGGCCGGGGTGCACCGCTCCTTCCGTGCCGCCGGCAGGATGCCGGCAGCCGCCTGTGCGTACGGTCTGCGCGGCGTGTACGACTTGAGCGACCTGTCCTGGCGGGTAGCGGTCGTCGCCGAACCGGAACTCGCCGAGTTGCTGCTCGACCGCTATCTGCGCCCACAGGAGGCGGAGGGGGAGTTCGGTGCGCTCATCGAGGAGTCGGTGAGGGGATACCTGGAGAGAGGGCGCCGCATCCGCGAAGTCGCCCGCAGCGCACACGTCCATGTCCACACCGTCCGCTACCGGCTGCGCCGTTTCGAGGAGCTCACCGGCGCCAGCCTGGACGCTCCGGAGACCGTGGTGGAACTCAGATGGGCCCTGGCGGCACGTGAGCTGGGGACACCTCCAGGAGGCCCGGCAGGACCTGTTCATGGCGGAGTCCCGTAGGGGTGCCGTCCCCGCACCTCGCCGCCTTGACGGTGCTCGACGACAGGGATGGTCCCGTCCTTCCGGACGGAGGATCCGTGGGCGAGCAGGTCGTCGGCGCCACCTGTGTGTACGCCGTTTGCGACCCGGTCTCCCGGCGCTGCTCCATGGCCTGCGCCGCGTCGGCCTGACCAAGCTCTGTGCAGCGCTCGCCAACCCTGCCGACGCATTGGAACGGACTTGATGAGACACGCGTCTGCCATGAAGGGGCCGGGCGACGGTACTTGGGTCCCTGGGCGGACTACAGCGACGGCACCGAGGCCGCTTGCGTAGCCCGCCTCCGCAGATGTGGTCATTCGGCTGCGGCGAGCAGCCGGGCCTCGCTCTCCTCGTACAGCCGCCGGTTCTCGCGGCTGTCGGCGGGGCGGCGCCGGTGGTCCAAACGGCTGCCCAGCCACCCCATCAGGTAGCCGAACGGGATGGAGACCAGTCCGGTGGACTGCATGGGGAACAGGTCGAAGTCGGCGTCCGGGAAGACGGCGGACGGCGTGCCCGAAACGGCCTTGGAGAATGCCATGAGCAGCAGCGCGCAGGCCGCGCCGCCGTAGAGGGTGGCGAGCAGGCCGGTGCGCGTGAATCCTCGCCAGAACAGGGAGTAGGTGAGCGCGGGTGCCACCGCCGATGCCCCTATGCAGATGGCCAGAGTGGTCAGCACGCCGACGTCCCAATTCTGGACGAGGGTGGAGAGCCCGATGGCAACGGTTCCCACGGCCACGCTCGTCCACGCCGCCACCGTCATCTCCGTGCGCGGCTCGGCCTGTCCCCGCCGCGCCGCGTGGGCGAACAGGTCGTGGGCGAGCGACGAGGCCGCGGCCAGGGTCATCCCTGCGACCGACGACAGCAGGGTGATGAACACCATGCCCGCCACGGCCGAGTAGACAATCGTCGCGCCTGCGGAGGCGGAGGTTCCGCCGAGCACCTGCGACAGCATGAGTACCGAGGTCCTGCCGTGCGGGTCGGTCGCGGTGATGTACCGCGATCCCACCAGCGCTGCCGCGCCTGTACCCATGATGATCACGAGCAGGCAGAACGTGGTGACCGTGCCGACCGCCCACGACATGGAACGGCGCACGGCCGGCACGTCCTGCGCGGAGTACAGACGCATCGTGATGTGGGGCAGGCAGGCGACGCCGAGGACCACAGTGATCTGGAGACTGGCGAAGTCCAGCCGGTCCACGGCCGAGGTGCCCAACTGAAGACCCTGCTGGAGGAAGGCGGGGCCCGCGCCGCTGCCGTGCTGGGCCGCCCTGAGGACGTCTCCGGGGCTCCAGTTGAAGCGGTTCAGTACCAGAGCGGCGACGACGAGGCTGGTGCCGAGCAGGAACACGATCTTGATCATCTGAATGAGCGCGGTGCCTCTCATACCGCCGAGCGCCGCGTAAATGATCATTAGGCTGCCGACAATGACGATGCACGCCGTCCTGGCGCCCGCCACGTGCGGGATGTTGAGGATGAAGGTGAGCAGCGACCCGGCCCCGGAGAGCTGAACGACCAGGAAGGGCAGGGTCGCCGAAAGCGTCACCACGCAGGCGGCGACGCGCACGGCCCGCCCGGGCATGTTGCGGGCCAGGACGTCTCCCATGGTGAACCTGCCGGCGTTGCGCAGGGGTTCGGCCAGCAGGAACATCAGCAGCACCAGGGACAAAGCCGTGCTGACAGCGAGGACGTAGCCGTCGTATCCGGCGAGCGCGATGATGCCCGTGGTGCTCAGCACCGTGGCCGCGGAGATGTAGTCGCCCGCGATCGCCAGGCCGTTCTTGAACGGGGTGAGCGAGCGGTAGCCGGTGTAGAAGTTCGTCAGGTCGTCGCGGTCCGGTCCCGCCATCACGCACATCAACAGCGTGACGGTGACCAGCGTGGTGAACAGAATCAGGACGGTGGCCTGCGTGCCGGAGCTGAAGTCGTTCATCTCGCCATCCCCGCGTTCCGGCCGGTGGGGACCGCCCGCTCTCTGACGGCGCGGGCCAACGGATCCACTGAGCGTTGTGCGCTGCGTCCGTACCAGAAGACCGCCCCGAAGGTGACGACGAGCTGGAGGACCCCCAGGGCCATTCCCAGGCTCAGCTCTCCGGCGATCTTGGCCCCCATCAGGGAGGGTGCGTAGCAGGACAGCACGACATACACCACGAAGGAGCCGAGCGCGGTAAGCGTGGAGATCCGGCGGAGCAGGCGGTAGGCCGAGCGCAGGGCGGCGAGGTCGCCACCGTGCCGATCGGTCTTGGGCGCGTACGGTTCGTGCCGGAGCGCCTGCCCGTACGGGTCGTACCAAGAGGTGTCGTATCCATACGAGTTGCCCTGCGGGACGTCGTGTCCGTACGACGGCCATGGATCCCGCTCGTATGACGTGCGCCGGGGGGCGTGGGCATAGGGCTCGGCCTGCGGCTGCGGCCATCCCGGCAGCGCCGGCGGCGGGTGCGGGTACGGGTTGTCGTCGGGGTGTGTCATCGCATGGCCTTCCGGTGCGGCTCGGACGCGTGGGAGGTGGGCGGTGAAGCCGGGGTGTGGCCGCGCACGATACCGACTGGTTGGAATGCCTCATAAGCCTGCTGAGTGTCACGTTTCGAGTTCGATGCGGCATCCGGTCGACAGCGATCGCTCGACGAGGGACGCCCCCGGACTGTAGGCGCGTGGTCTCGCGGATGGCTTGTGGGGAATATCACGCACACCCGCGTACCTACTGGTCGGTATGGTCACGGGACGCGAACGACAGGAGGCGCGATGTCCGCGACCAACCGCCAGATCCGTCTGGCAGCCCGCCCCGTGGGCGAAGTGAAACCCGAAGACTGGGAGCACCGTTGCGAACCCCTCGAGGAACCGGGCCCGGGCCGGTTCACGGGCCGGACGCGGGTCATCTCCCTGGATCCGGCCATGCGGGGATGGCTGGACGACCGCCCCTCCTACCTGCCGCCGGTGGGCATCGGGGAGGTGATGCGCGCCGGATCGGTCATCGAGGTCACCGCATCCAACCACCCGGGCTTTCGACCGGGAGATCACGTGGTCGGCACGTTCGGCGTCCAGGAGTACGTGGTATCCGACGGCAGGGGCGCGATGAAGATCGACACCTCGCTCGCCCCGCCTTCGACGTATCTGGGAGCGCTGGGCATGCCCGGCATGACCGCCTACTTCGGCCTGCTGGACGTCGGGGCGCTGAAGGACGGCGAGACCGTCGTGGTGTCCGGAGCCGCCGGCGCGGTCGGCACCATCGCGGGTCAGATCGCGAAGGCCAAGGGCTGCCGGGTCGTGGGCATCGCCGGAGGGCCGGAGAAGTGCGCGTTGCTCACCGGCGAACTCGGATTCGACGCGGCGATCGACTACCGGGCCGACGACGTCAAAAAGGCGCTGCGCGAGCACGCCCCCGACGGCATAGACGTCTACTTCGACAACGTCGGAGGGGACATCCTCGACACCGCACTGACCCGGCTGGCGATGCACGCGCGCGTCGTGGTGTGCGGTGCGATCAGTCAGTACAACAACGCCACGCCGGTCAAGGGCCCCTCGAACTACCTCTCGCTGCTGGTGCGCCGCGCCCGGATGGAGGGCTTCGTCGTCTTCGACTACGCCAAGCGCTACGCGGAGGCAGCCCAGGAGATCTCCGCCTGGATCGGCGCCGGCCGCATCAAGGTCAAGGAACATGTGGTGAGGGGAACCGTGGACGACTTCCCCGAGACGTTGCAGATGCTCTTCCGCGGCGAGAACGTCGGCAAGCTCGTGCTGGAGCTGGCATGACCGCCGCCGAGAGCGGGGCCGCAGCCCCGCGGGGAGGACAGAGAGACGGCGCCGCGTTCCAGGGAAAGGTGGCGATCGTCACCGGCGCTGCCAGCGGGCTGGGCCGGGCCATGGCGCTGGCACTGGCGAGGGAGGGGGCACGCGTGGTCGTCGCCGACCTCGACCCGCGGGGCGGCCAGGAAGTGGCCGACATGGCCGACGGCCACTTCCGCGCCTGCGACGTCTCCGACCTCGACGCCAACCGCGCGCTGGTGGAGTTCACCCAGGAGCTGTACGGCGGTGTCGACATCGCGCTGCTCAACGCGGGGGTGGCGACCGGATGCGGCGTCGGCGAGGATTTCGACCCGGCGCGCTACCGCCGGGCGATGGGGGCCAACCTCGACGGCGTGGTCTTCGGCACCCACGCCGTGCTGCCCGCGCTGCGGGCCCGTGGCGGAGGATCGATCGTGGCGACCGCGTCCCTGGCGGGCCTGGCGGCGGTGCCACTCGATCCGCTGTATGCGGCCAACAAGCACGCGGTCGTGGGACTCGCACGCTCCCTGGGGCCGGCTCTCGCGCCGGAGAACGTGCGCTTCAACGCGGTCTGCCCAGGGTTCGCGGAGTCGCGGATCATCGACCCCCTGCGTGGCATGCTCTCCGGGCAGGGTCTGCCGGTCATCCCGGCCGAGGCCGTCGCAGACACGGTGCTGCGGGTCCTCTCCGGGGACGGCACCGGGGAGTGCTGGTTCATCCAGGCCGACCGCGAACCGGAGCCGTTCCGCTTCCGCCGCGTTCCCGGCCCGGGCAAGCCCGTCGGCGTCTGAGACGTTTCCGGGGTGGGTCTTGAGAACGACCGGGCCCACCCCCACCGCCGTGAGGAACCGGCGCGAACGGTCTCCAGCGCAGTGGATCAATCACGAAGGATGCACTCTGCCGTGGACGCCGGCCGCGGTTGTCTGCGCTCACTCCCATGACGATCACGCCCTCGATGCGCCGGTGTGGGCGCTGGAGACCGGTGCGGAGCTGGTCGGATCGCGCTCCACCGCGAACATCCGCCGCGGCCTGGGAGTGCCGGAGTCGTCCTTGCGCGTGGTCGCGGACGGCGAGACCGTCTCCTATGGCCGTTTCGACCTCACCTTCCTGGACTCCGTGACGAGGTCGTGGTCGCCGGGGGCCGCCGGGTCGTCTTGGTGCGCGAACTTACGCTGTTCATCCGCGCAACGGCCGGGAAGAAATCAGCGATCTGCCGCACGTGCTGTTGCACCCGCAGGGCCTTGATGGGCTCGGCCTGCCCGGTGCCGTCGCGCCACCCCGACCGACGACCGGCTCGGCCGCGCCTACGCCGGATGCTCGACCAGCACGCCTCAGAATCGGATCGCCAGGAGTGCGCCGCCCCGCAGCCACCGATGAGGCGGTGTTGAGGCCCGAACCACCGATAGGTTCGAGCCTCGACATGGCCTGTACACCTTCAAGAAGCATGGGCGGCGTCGGTGACCTTCCGCCTGCCCGGCCGCCGCAGTGGTGTACTTCAGGTCCGTGACGCACCTCGGGGTGCGCGCAGTTCCGCCAGCGCGGCAAGCACTGTGTCGTTGGCCTTCCTGCTGCCGACGGTGAGACGCAGTCCCTCGCCCGGGTAGTGGCGCGTCTGGACGCCGGCGACGGTGAGTGCCCTGGCGCCCTCGTCTATCGGATCGGGCGCGGCGAGCCAGACGGAATTGGCGTGGCCAGGGGCTATTTGCCAGCCCAGGCCGACGAGTTCGTGCCGGAGTCGGTCTCGTTCGGCGACGATGGTGTCCACGCGCAGGCGCAGTTCGCTGCCGGCCCGTAGTGAGGCCTTCGCTGCCGCCGTCGCCACCGCATTGATCCCGAAGGGCAACTGTTGGCGGCGGATCCGCTCCACCAAGTCGGGAGCGCCGAGTCCGTAGCCGACCCTCAGGGCCGCGAGGCCGTAGGCCTTGGAGAAGGTGCGCAGGACCAGCACGTTGGGGTGCGAGCGCAAGAGCCCAGCAGTGTCCGGCAGGTCAGTGTCCCGGGTGAACTCCACGTATGCTTCGTCGAGGAGCACGATGACGTGTCGGGGGACCCGGTGCAGGAACGCCGACAGGGCGTCGGCGGTGACCAGGCTTCCGGTGGGGTTGTGCGGATTGCACACCACCACGACGCGGGTGCGGTGGTCGAGCGCGGCCAGCAAGGCGCCCAGATCCTGGTGTCCGTCCGGCGACAGGGGCACGGGAACGGGCTGAGCGCCGACCATGGCGGCCAGCAGGGGGTACGCGTCGAAGGTGCGCCAGGCGTAGACCATCGCATCGCCGCGCTGGACGACCGCCTGAAGCAACTGCAAGGCCACGCCCACCGATCCGCTGCCCACCACGACATGGTCGGGGGGGCAACCGGCACCATGCGGCGATCCGCTCGGTGAGGTCGTCGGGGTAGAACTGCGGGTATCGGTGCGCCTGTGCGACGGCCCGTCGCATCGCCGTACGCACCGCGGGCAGTGGAGGGTACGGGCTCTCGTTCAGGGCCAGTCGGTGCAGCACGGGAACGCCCATCGGTCATCCCCGCCCGCCGCGCCAGCGGATGGCGGCGGCACCGGCGAAGTCGCCCGCGTGGGCAAATCCCGCCAGCACCACCAGGTCACCGTCCTTCACTCGACCCGAGCTGATCGCGCGGTTCAGGGTGACCGGGATTGCCGCTCCGAAAAGGTTCCCGTACTGGTCGAAGGTGTTCAGGTGCCGTTCGGCAGGCAGTTGCAGCGCCTCTTGCCAGTTCCGCAGGAAGGTACGGTTCGGCTGGTTGGTGATGAGGACGTCGATGTCGCTGGTCGCCACGCCGAGCCGTCGGCACAAGTCCGTTACGGCCTCCGGGACGAGGCGGTTGCCGCGTGCCAGGACCTTGGCGACGCTGGAGTCGGTGAACCCGATCCGCAACTGGGACTCTCCCGGCTCCCAGTACTTGCGGCCGTCGTCGACCGCCACGGTCATGTCCCCGGCGTACTCCCCGATGTGCCGGGTCTCCACGTCGAGGACCGGGGTGTCGGCCGATCTCGTCACATACCCGACGCCGCAGCCGTCGCCCGGAATTGCCGCCTGGGCGAGCCTGCGCACCTCGGACTGCGTGAAACACTGGCCTGCGGCGCTTTGCGCGTTGCAGATCAGCGCGGTCTTCGCGTCGGTGGTGGTGAGGATCTGCCGGGCCAGCTTCAGCATGTATATGAAAGAGGCGCAGCCCGCGTTGGCCACGTCGACGAGCCACTCCGGGTTCAGGCCCAACCGCCGTGCCACCTCGGTGCCGGCGCCGACGAACGGCAGGTCCGGCAGCTGGCTGTGCACCAACAACACGTCGACGGCTCGGATCGCCGCCCGGCCGTGCCGTTCGATCAGTGGCTGTACGGCACGTTCGACCATGTCCGCGTTGGTCTCGTCCCGAGCCACGTGGTGCCGTAACGGCGGGACTTTGAACATGGGATGGTTGCGGAGCTTGTCCTCGGCTCCGGGGTAGTCGGTGTAGAACTCGGCGGGGACCGGTTCGCCGGGGAGGTACCCTGCGACGTCGGTGAGACTGACTGTGATCACCGCGCCACCGCCGTAGCCGGAGCCACGCTGACGGGCAGGCCGTTGCGATGGCGGTGTTCCAGGATGGCCTTGAGGTTGTTCATTTCCACCGTGTGCCCCGCGTAGAACAGGTCCCAGTAGTCGCCCACCCAGGGCCGGTCCGGGCGGGGGGTCAAGTCGGGGTGCGGGTTGGCGTCGTAATAGGGGTGCCGGCAGTTGGTCCAAGTGATCACCGACCCCGGCTTGTCGAGCACCAGGCGGGCCGGTACGACGCGCATCAGGTAGATCATCCACAGCTTCTCGCCCTGGTCCCAGGAGCAGTGGTAGTCCACGGTCATCGCCTCGGGATTGGCGGCCACCTTGCAGTAGATCGTGGTGTCGTCCTCGAGCCGGTCGTGGCCGACCCACAGCCCCGGTGTGCCGGAGGGCGCGAAGTCCCGCAGGCTGCAGGTCCACTCCTCCAGGTGGTGACCCTGGCGGAGGTAGTCGTAGGTCAGCTCCGGGGGGCAGTCGACGTACTCGTGGATGGTGCAGTACTGCCCGTACACCTCATGGTGGGGGTAGACGGCGTGGGTGAGCTCCATGCAGTGGGCGGTCAGCTCCTCTTTTCCGGGGTTCTCGATCCGCATCAGGCCGGGGATGTCAGCCAACGTGGACGACTCCTCGCTCATCTGAATTCTCCTTGCTGCGGCGTTGGTTACTGACGGTGGCGGTGGCGAAGGACTGAAAGGGAAGGAACGGAGGGATCTCCCCCGGGTCGCAGTCCAGCGCGACGAACGCGGGGCCGCCGCTTGTGTTGCTGCGCAGCAGCGCCTTGCGCAACTGCTCCGCGTCGTCGGCTCCGGTGACGTCGAGAGACGGGAAGGCAGCGGCCACTCCAGCGGCGAGGTCGGTCCGGCCGAACAGGTCGTCGCTGCGGATGCCTCCCTGGAGAAACTCCTCACGCAGCGCGCACATGGCGTGGGCGTTGTTGTTGAAGATGACGAAGGTCACGGGTGCGGCGTACTCCACGGCGGTGTGCACCTCCATTCCGTGCATGAAGAAGGACCCATCGCCGGCGAGTACATAGGTGCGTCGCCCGGTGGCGAGCGCGGCGCCGATGCCTGCACCGAAGGTGTAGCCCATGCCGCCCATGCCGACCGCCACCACGAAGCGGCCGTGGCGCGGTGCGGGGAGGAGATGGACCGCGCTGGCACCTGCGTTGCCGGCGTCCACGAACACGTGCGCACACTGGGGAAGCGCTGCCTCCACCGCGGCCATCGCCTGGGTGTAGGGGACGGTTCGCCCGGGGGCCTGAGAAACCGGGTGCGGCATGGGCGCGGGGAGGGGACCGGCGTGCTGCGGGCAGGCATGGGGGCGCGGCGGGAGCCGGCCGGTCACCGCGCGCAGCGCCTCCCGCAGGCAACCGCGCAGTGCGGTGCCCGACACGAACGGCGGTTCGGGACCGAGGCACACGACTTCGGTGGTGGCCAGAGCCCGGTCGAGACCGCCGCGTGCCAGGACCGGCAGCCGGGTACCGGCCAGCAGGCACACGTCGGCCCGCCGCAGACAGTCCTCGACGTTGGCATGGCCCATCACCCCGGCTACGCCGGCGAACCGGGGATCACGGTTGTCGAAGACATCCTTGGCGTCGGGGGTGACCGCCACCCACGCCCCGAGGTTCCGGGCCAGTTGAGCCAGTTCCGCACGCGCGTCCGCGGCGGCGACGTCTTCACCGGCGATGACGAGGACGCGGTCGGCCCCGCGCAGGATGTCCGACACAGCGGTGAGGGCCGAGCTGTCGAGCCGTGGCGCCGACGGCGCCGGCATCTGCACGCCCATTGCCGGCGCCTCGCTGCGGCCGGGCAACCGGATCTGTTCCTGCTGCACGTCCTTGGGCAGCAGCAGTACCGCCGGCCCCCGCGGATCGGTCTGTGCCGCCGCCACCGCCTTGGGCAGTAACTCCAAGAGTGAGTCAGCGTCCTCGACCCAGGCGCAGAACCGGGAGACCGGTGTGAAGACGTCCGCGACGTCGAAGGAGCCCCCTTTGCCGCTGGAGTCCTGGAACGCCCCGTGGCCTGCCTGGCCGGTCGGCGGCTGGCCCACCAGAGCCAGCACGGGAACCCGGGAGGCGTACGCTTCTGCCAGGCCCGGTACCAGATTCATCGCACCGCCGCCCGAGGTGGCGGCAACAACGCCGAGGCGCCTGGTGGTTCGGGCGTATCCGTCGGCCATCGTGACGGCGGAGAACTCGTGCTTGGCGACGACGCCGCGGACGGTGCCGCCGCGGTGAACGGCGTCGTACAAGTCCTCGATGTTCGCGCCGCCGACGCCGAACACGTGGGTGACGCCGGCCCTGGCGAGTTCCCCGGCCAGGTAGTCGACCAGGCGGACCGTTCCTGCCTCGGGCATGTCCGAGATCGGGGTGATCATGCGGAGCTCCTGTCCGTCTCATGGCGCTGGTCGATGAGGCCGGATGGCGAGATGACCTGAAAGCGGTGCCGGTACTCCTTCGGGGTAAGCCCCAGAGTGCGTCCGAAGGAGCGGAAGAACGTCTCGGGGGCGGCGAATCCGCAGCGGGTCGCCACCTGACTGATCGTCAGGTCGGTGGTTTCCAGTAGCTCGCGCGCCCGGGCGATGCGCGTCCGCTCGACGTACTGGCCGGGCGTCGTGCCCACTTCGCGCCTGAAGACCCGGGCGAAATTGCGCAGGCTCATATTGGCCCGCCGGGCGATCTCGGCCACGGGTAACGGGTTGTGGAGGTTGTCCAGGATCCACTCCTGTGCGGTCCGGATCGGCGGATGGTCGGCCAACTGGGCGTCAAGGACGGCGCTGAACTGGGACTGCCCTCCGTGCCGCTTCAGGAAAAGCACCAGAAACCGCGCCGTCTCCAGCGCGAGCGCCGCACCGTGATCGGCCTCCACCAGGGCCAGCGCCATGTCGATCCCGGTCGACACGCCCGCTGAGGTCACGAAGGGGCCGTCCCAGACGAAGATCGGCTCGGCGTCCACCGTCACGTTCGGATAGCGGCAGGCCATCGCCTCGCTGTAAGCCCAGTGCGTGGTGGCGCGTCTGCCGTCCAGAAGGCCCGCCTCGGCCAGCAGAAAGGATCCGCCGCATACGGAGGCGACCCTGCGCGACCGGGCTGCTGCCCGGCCGATCCAGGAGACCAGCGCCCGGTCCCGGAGTGCGTCGCCGAGAGCCCATCCGCCCGGCACGAGAAGCGTGTCGATGGGGCCCTGCCCTGCCTCCAGAGGTGAGGCTTCCACCGTCACTCCGGAACTCGTGCGCACCAGTGGTGCGTCGGCGGAGACCAGGTCGATCCGGTAGGGGGCTACCGACGGGGCAAGGAGCCGGTTGGCCGTATCGAAGACTTCAATCGGTCCGGTGATGTCCAGGGCCAGCGCACCCGCGTACACCACCACAACAACACGTCGCTCTAACACGGTCACAGCCTGTATCGGGCAACGCACTGGCTGCAATGACAGATTATTGACGTATCCGGCCAACAGCCTGTCGTCGGATGTGGGAGGGGGGTACTGACTAGCCAGTTTGTGTGCGGGAACCGACAGCGGTGGGTGAGGCAACTCACAGGGAATCGGGTTGTCTTGCGTGGCTCTGATCGGATGAGTTGTCGTACCACTCGATGGTGGTCCCGATGAGACTGGCGGCGAGGCTCCGTGGCGGACACCTCCAACACGCCGACGTCCTAGAGCATCGTCGTACGCCTGGAGCGCTGTGGTTCCTCCCGCCGGCCAGGGGCTGATCAGCCCAGGTAGCCCATCCGGTGGCTGATCTCCCTGGCGCCTTCGAGCAGCACGGGGGCGAACTCGTGGATGCGCTCCTCGGTGAAGCGGTAGGCGGGGCCGGAGGCGCTGAGGGCGGCGATGACCTCGCCGTCCCGGGACCGGATCGGGGCGGCCATGGCGTGCAGTCCGATCTCGAGTTCCTCCAGCGTCACCGCGTACCCGCGTTCCCGCGCCTCGACGAGATTCTTCTCCAGCTTGGTCCTGGCGGTCAGGGTGTGTGGCGTCAGCTTCTTCGTCCCCGACGCCGCGAGCGTTGCGGCGCGCTCCTTCTCCGGCAGATGGGCCAGCAGGATCTTGCCGCTGGACGTGGCATGCACCGGGGTCAGCTGCCCGACCCAGTTGTGCGTGCCGACCGCGCCCGGGCCGCGTACCTGGTAGAGGTTGACCGCGTAATGCTCCTGCAGGACCGCGATATTGACGGTCTCGCCGATCTCCTCGGTGAGCCGCTCGCACACCGGCCGGCCCTGCTGGGTGATGTCGAGGCGGCCCGTGACCGCGCCCGCCAGGCGTACGATCCCGAAGCTGAGCCGGTACTTGCCCCGCTCGGCGGCCTGCTCCACCAGCCCGCGCGCCTCCAGCGCCCCGAGCAGACGGAACGCGGTCGACTTGTGGACGTCGATCTCGGCGGCAACCTCGCTGACACCGGCCTCGCCGCGTTGGGCGAGGATTTCCAGAACGCTGACCGCACGGTCGACGGACTGGACCCCGTTCACCGCGGGACCTGCTGTTTCGCCGTCTGCCGTGGAGTTGCTCATGGCGCAACTATACGCAGGCGGTTCCACGGACCTGGGTGGTGCTCGGATCGCCGTTCGTCAGCGGAAAACGACCGTGCATCTGCCTTGGCCGGCACACGGCTCTCGCTGTGCCACTGCACGGCGCGGGCGAGTACCCGGGCCTCGACATCGCGGCCGACGGTGACCAGTTCCTCCGGAGTGCGCGAGTGGTCCACGCGGACGACGTCCTGATCGATGATCGGGCCTTCGTCGAGGTCGGCTGTGACGTAGTGTGCCGTGGCCCCGACGGGTTTGACGCCGCGCCGGTGTGCCTGGCCTTACGGCCCGGCCCCCTTGGAGCTCGGCAGGAAGGAGTGATGGGTGTTGATGGCGCGGCCGTCGAGCTGCCTGCACAGGTCGTCGGAGAGGATCTGCATGTAGCGGGCGAGGGCCACCAGGTCGATGTCGAGCTCATTGACGAGAGACAGCAGCCGCGCCTCCGCTTCCACCTTGGTCTGCTGGGCGACCGGGATGTGGTGGAAGGGAATGCCGTAGTTCGGTGCCATTGACTCGAATTCGCGGTGGTTGGAGACGATCGCCGGGATCTCGATGTTGAGCGTGCCCGCGGACTTGCGGAAGAGCAGGTCGTTCGGGCAGTGGCCGAACTTCGACACCATGATCAGCGTGCGGGTGGGGGTCGAGGCGTCGGGCAACTGCCAGGTGATCCGGTACGCCTCACCGACTGGGCCGAAACCGGCCCGCAGCTCCTCCAGCGAAACATCCGGATCCGAGACACCGAAGTGCACCCGCATGAAGAAGCGGTCCTGTAGCCGGTCGTCGAACTGCCGAATCTCCATGATGCTGCCGCAGTGGCCTACGAGAAAGGTGGTCACGGCGTGGACGAGACCGGCCTGATCGGGGCACGAGAGGGTGAGGACGAACTCGCGGCCGGGCTGCGGTCGAGGAGACATGACATCCTCCATAGGGTTCGTATCAGGGGTGTTCCTGCCCGCAGGTCTCAGGCCCGGCGGAGGTAACCGAGCCGGTCCGAGATCTTTTCGGCGGCGCCTTGCACCAGGGCGGAAACCTCCAGCAGGCGCTGCTCGGTCAACCGGAAGGACGGCCCCGAGGCGCTGAGCGCGGCGACCACCTGCCCGTTGAAGGTGAAGACCGGTGCGGCCACCGCGTTCAGACCCGTTTCGAGCTCCTCGACGCCGTAGGCGCAGCCGTCCGTGCGGGCGCTCTTCAACTGCGCCCGGAGAATGCCGGGATCGGTGACGGGCTGCGGTGTGCAGCGCTCCAGAGGCGCGGCGAGCCTGCCGTCGAGCTCGGGCTCGGACAGATGCGCCAACGGGGCCGCACGCGGGTGGAGGCCAGTGCCCTTCCCGCCGGCTCCCGGCGGGCCACTGCGGCCGATGGGGGGCGTCGCGACAGTCTGCGGGAGAGCGGTCTCGGACGATCCTGACGACGCAACGACGCCGCACCGGATGACATGCAGTCGGCCGGCCCTCAGGGGCCGACCCGAACTCCGTTGCGGATTGTGCAACCTTGAGCGCCATCGTGAACTGATGCGGCTCTTCCCTTGACAACCCCCGGACCCCACGGAAAGCATGTTGCGTATAGCGAATATCGTTGTGTTATGCGAGACAATCCTCTTCTGGAGCCGGCATGAGGAGCATCACCGTCGTCGGAGCGTCGCTGGCAGGTCTGAGCACGGTCCGAGCGCTGCGTGCAGAGGGCTACGACGGCGACGTCGTCGTCATCGGGGAGGAGCGCCACACTCCCTATGACCGCCCGCCGCTGTCCAAGGACTTCCTCAAGGGCGACATCGATGCCGACGCGCTCGCGCTCGGCGACGCGGACGAGTACGAAGACCTGGATGTGCGTTGGCTGCTCGGCGAGCGCGCGGTGCGGCTCGACCCCGGGGCTCGGACCGTCACCCTGGCCGGAGGAGGGCAGCTGCGCACCGACGGGGTCGTCATCGCGACCGGCGCCACACCCCGCACGCTCCCCGGCACGGACGGGCTGGCCGGTGTCCACACCCTGCGCACCCTGGACGACGCCCAGACCCTGCGCACCGAACTGTTGGACGGACTGCCCCGGGTCGTCGTCATCGGCGCCGGTTTCATCGGTGCCGAGGTGGCGTCCACCGCCCATCGGCTCGGGCTCCACGTCACCGTCGTCGAGGCGCTCGAGGTACCGCTGGAGCGCCAACTGGGGCGTGAGATGGGGTTGGTGTGCTCCTCGCTCCACACCGATCACGGGGTTCGCCTGCTGTGCGGAACCGGCGTGGCGGGACTCACCGGCACCGGCCGGGTCACCGGCGTACGGCTGGCGGACGGGCGAGAGCTGCCCGCCGACATCGTCGTGGTCGGTGTGGGCGTGCGGCCCGCCACCGACTGGCTCGGCGGTTCCGGCGTACAGGTGGACGACGGTGTGGTGTGCGACGCCGGCTGCGCGACCAGTGTCCCGGGCGTGGTCGCCGTCGGTGACGTCGCCCGCTGCCCCAACCCGTTCACGGGACGGCACGCCCGCATCGAGCACTGGAGCAACGCCACCGAGCAGGCGAAGACCGCCGCCCGCACGCTGCTCACCGGTCTGTCGGCCCCCGCGCCGCTCACCGCGCCGTACTTCTGGTCCGACCAGTACCAGGTGCGCATCCAGCTCGCCGGACACGTCGCCCCCGGCGCCGAGCCCCAGGTCGTCGAGGGTGACCTCGACAGTCGCTCCTTCACCGCCGTCTACCGGCACGAAGGCGCCCCCGTCGCCGTGCTCTCCCTGAACCAGCCCAAGTTCTTCAACCGGCTCCGCCGCACCCTCACCCCTGCCACTGCGGCCGCGGTCTCATGAGCCCCCCGCCTCAACTCCCCGCGCAGTCGCCACGGGAGACCGCCATCAGCCTTCCGCAGCACCTGCGTTACACCTGGGACCACGAGTGGCTGGTCGTGGACGAGGGCAACGCCACCGTCGGCATCACCGCGTTCACGGCGAAGGTCCTCGGCGACGTCGTCCACCTCCGGCTGTCCGAGGTCGGCACCTGGGTCGAGGCGGGGGAGAGCTGCGGAGAGATCAGGTCGCTGACAGCCGTCAGTGGCCTGTACGCCCCTGCCTCGGGCGAGGTCCTGGAGGTCAGCACCGCGCGGGCCGACGACCCCGGCGTCATCAACGCCGCTCCCTGCACGAGCTGGACCCGGAGATCGCCGCCGCGGTCGACGCAGAGCTGGACCGGGCATCACGGTCAACCGCAACGCCGTCCCGAACGACCCCCGCCCGCCGATGGTCACCTCGGGTCTGCGGATCGGTACGCCCGCCCTGGCGACCCGCGGCTTCCAGGCCGAGGACTTCGCCGAGGTCGCGGACGTCATCGCTCAGGTACTGAAGGCGCCCTCTCCCTTCGGGGCGGCCGACGTGGAGGCACTGGAGGCCCGGGTCAAGGCCCTCGCCGACAAGCACCCACTGCACCGAGGCCTCTGGGCCCCGACCGACAACCCTCCCGCCGGGGCGTGCCCGTGACATCTCGGCACGCCTCGCCAATCCCCCGGAGTATGGCGTGGCAATCAGCGTCTTCGACCTGTTCTCCATCGGCATCGGTCCGTCCAGCTCGCACACCGTCGGCCCGATGCGCGCCGCCGGGATGTTCGCCGCCCGGCTGAAGAGGGACGGTCTGCTCGCCCGGACCGCCGCGGTCCGGGCGGAGCTGTTCGGCTCCCTCGGTGCCACCGGCCACGGCCATGGCACCCCCAAGGCCGTACTGCTCGGCCTGGAGGGCAACGAGCCGCACACGGTCGACATCGCCCAGGCCGACCTGGACGTCGAGCGGATCCGCACCAGCCGGCGCATCCGCCTCCTCGGTGCCGAGATCGGCCCGGCCCACGAGATCGACTTCGACGTCTCCACCCAGCTGGTCCTGCACCGCCGGCGCTCGCTGCCGTACCACGCCAACGGGATGATCCTCTTCGCGTACGACGCCGACGGTCTGCCGCTCCTGGAGAAAACGTACTACTCGGTCGGTGGTGGTTTCGTGGTCGACGAGGACGCCGTCGGGGCGGACCGGATCAAGCTCGACGACACGGTGCCGGCCCACCCGTTCCGCACGGGTGACGAGCTGCTCCGACTCGCCCGGGGGACCGGCCTTTCCATCTCCGCGTTGATGCTGGAGAACGAGAAGGCCTGGCGCTCGCAGGAGGAGATCCTCGCCGGCCTGCTGGAGATCTGGCGGGTCATGGAGGCCTGTGTCTCCCGCGGGCTGGGCCGTGAGGGCATTCTCCCCGGCGGCCTGAAGGTCCGCCGTCGGGCCGCGGCGGCGGCCCGGGCGCTGCGCAGCGAGGGAGACCCGACGGCCCGTGCGATGGAGTGGGTGACCCTCTACGCGATGGCTGTGAACGAGGAGAACGCCGCGGGCGGCCGGGTCGTCACCGCCCCGACGAACGGCGCGGCGGGCATCATCCCGGCCGTTCTGAAGTACTACCTCGACTTCGTCCCGGGCGCCGACGAGGAGGGCATCGTCCGATTCCTGCTCGCGGCGGGCGCCATCGGCATGCTCTTCAAGGAGAACGCGTCCATCTCCGGCGCCGAGGTCGGCTGTCAGGGCGAGGTCGGCTCGGCCTGCTCCATGGCCGCCGGCGGCCTCGCGGAGGTGCTGGGCGGCACCCCCGAACAGGTCGAGAACGCGGCCGAGATCGGAATGGAGCACAACCTCGGCCTGACCTGCGATCCGGTCGGCGGCCTGGTCCAGATCCCCTGCATCGAGCGCAACGGCATGGCCGCGGTCAAGGCCGTGACCGCCGCCCGGATGGCCCTGCGCGGCGACGGCCGTCACCACGTCTCCCTCGACAAGGTCATCAAGACCATGAAGGAGACCGGGGCCGACATGAAGGTCAAGTACAAGGAGACCGCCCGCGGCGGGCTCGCCGTCAACGTGATCGAGTGCTGAGGAAGTTGCTGGAGCCGTGCTCATCGACAGTTACTGCACGCCCGAAGAGGGCCAGCAGTGGCCGGCCAGGTCCGATCTGCTCACGGACGACGAGATCGTCGGGCTCATCCGCAACGCGGTCACCGGCCTCGATGTCGACGAGGTCCGCTTCACCGGCGGTGAGCCGCTGCTGCACCCGGGCCTCGTCGGCACCGTCGAGCGCTGCGCCGCCCTCGAACCGCGCCCGAAGATGTCGCTGAACGCCAACGGCATCGGCCTGCAGCGCATCGCCCGGTCGCTGAAGGCCGGGGTCCTCGACCGCGTCGATGTCTCGCTCGACCCCCTTTGCCCGGACGTCCTCAAGACCCTGACCCCGCGCGACCGTCCTGACAAGCCGGGCACCCGCTTCACCCTGACCCCCGAGCCCGAGCCCGAGCCCGAGCCCGAGCCCGAGCCCGAGCCCGAGCCCGAGGCCCGCGGCTCCGTGCCCGCCGGGCGCTGGATCGCCGACGGCGGCCCCGCCCGGTCGGCGTCATCGCCTCCGTCACCCGCCCGGGAGCGGTGGGTCGGACACCAGCACCTAGAGAACCAGGAGTGAGGCCATGGGACGGGTCACCGAGCGACGGCGCGTGCTGCGGATCCGGGACGGTGGGGTGAGCACCCGCCCCGACACGCTGGTCGCGGAGGAGCCGCTGGAGATCCGGCTGAGCGGCAAGCCACTGGCGATCACCATGCGCACACCCGGTGACGACTTCGCCCTGGCCGCCGGGTTCCTGGTGAGCGAGGGCGTCGTGGGCCGCACCGAGGAAGTGGCGAACATCGTGTACTGCGCGGGCGCCACGCATGACGGCGGGAACACGTACAACGTCGTCGATGTGCAGCTCGCCCCCGGCGTGCCGGTGCCCGACATCACGCTCGAGCGGAATGTGTACACCACCTCCTCCTGCGGGCTGTGCGGGAAGGCCGGCCTGGACGCCGTACGGACCACGGCGCGGTGGCCGATTGCCGACACGCCCACGGTCCAGGTCAGCCCCGGACTGCTCTCCGCCCTGCCCGACCGGCTGCGGGCCGCGCAGCGGGTGTTCGACCGGACCGGGGGCCTGCACGCCGCCGGACTGTTCTCACCCGAGGGCGAGCTGCTGGACCTGCGGGAGGACGTCGGCCGGCACAACGCCGTCGACAAGCTGATCGGCCGCGCGTTCCAGTCGGGCCGACTGCCGCTGTCCCGGAGCA
Organism: Streptomyces sp. NPDC001634; assembly: GCF_040298185.1. Classification (NCBI taxonomy): domain Bacteria; kingdom Bacillati; phylum Actinomycetota; class Actinomycetes; order Kitasatosporales; family Streptomycetaceae; genus Streptomyces; species Streptomyces sp. NPDC001634. Next base: position 30,899 of record NZ_JBEOZU010000043.1, read on the forward strand.
TTCTGCTGGTGTCCGGGCGGGCCTCCTTCGAGCTCGCGCAGAAGGCGGTCATGGCGGGCATCCCGATGCTGGCGGCGGTCTCGGCCCCGTCCTCCCTCGCGGTGGACCTGGCGGCGGAGACCGGGCTCACGCTCGTCGGCTTCCTGCGCGGCGGCTCCATGAACGTGTACGCGGGCGAGCAGCGCCTCGACCTGACAGTCGGCAGAACATGGCAGCCGGAAGGGGGCCTCGCCCGGTGAGCCAGTACCTGACCCGGCCCGGAGGACTCCGCAGCGGTGCCCTCGGCAGCACCCTCCTCGGCCCGCCCCGGTTGCGGCCACCCGGTGCGTACGGCCGTCCCCGCCGCGTCGCGATGCTCAGCGTGCACACCTCACCGCTGCACCAGCCGGGCACCGGGGACGCCGGTGGGATGAACGTCTACATCGTCGAGCTCGCCAAGCGCCTCGCCGCCATCGACATCGAGGTGGAGATCTTCACCCGGGCCACCTCCGCCGCTCTCCCGCCCAGCGTCGCACTCGTGCCCGGCGTCCTGGTGCGGCACGTGGACGCCGGACCCTACGAAGGCCTGGCCAAGGAGAACCTGCCCGCCCAGCTGTGCGCCTTCACCCACGGCGTGACGCAGGCTTGGGCCCGCCACCACCCCGGGTACTACGACCTGGTCCATTCGCACTACTGGCTCTCCGGCCACGTCGGCCGGCTCGCCGCCGAGCGCTGGGGCGTCCCTCTCGTGCACGCCATGCACACCATGGCCAAGGTCAAGAACGCCTCCCTCGCCGAGGGCGACACCCCCGAGCCCGTGGCTCGTGTGATCGGCGAGACGCAGGTCGTACGGGCCGCCGACCGGCTGATAGCGAACACCGAGAGGGAAGCGGAGGAGCTTCTCCGCCACTACGACGCCGGCCCCGGCCGGGTCGCCGTCGTCCACCCCGGTGTCAACCTGGAACGCTTCCGGCCCGACGCGTCCGGTGTCGAGGCCGGCCGGGCCGCTGCCCGGGCACGCCTCGGACTGCCGCAGCACGCGCTCATACCGCTGTTCGCGGGCCGCATACAGCCGCTGAAGGCGCCGGACGTCCTGCTGCGCGCGGTGGCACGGTTGCTCGAGGACCGGCCACAGCTGCGTGAGCGGATCGTGGTGCCGGTCGTGGGCGGGCCGAGCGGCAGCGGCCTCGCCAAGCCGGAAGGACTGCAGAAGCTGGCGGCCTGGCTCGGCATCTCCGACGTCGTACTGTTCCGGCCGCCGGTCGGCCAGGACCAGCTCGCCGACTGGTACAGGGCCGCGTCCGTCCTGGTCATGCCGTCCTACAGCGAGTCCTTCGGCCTGGTGGCCGTCGAGGCGCAGGCCTGCGGCACCCCGGTGATCGCCGCCGAGGTCGGCGGCCTGCCGGTGGCGGTACGAGACGGGATGAGCGGCGTTCTCGTACCAGGGCACGATCCGGCGGATTACGCGCGGGCGTTGTGCTGCTTCACCGACGACCCGGCGCTCTCCGCCCGCATGGGCGAGGCCGCGGCACAGCACGCCCGGTCCTTCGGCTGGGACACGGCCGCAGTGGCGACGGCGGACGTGTACACGGCGGCGATGCACGAACGTCGACTTCGCCGATCGCGTCTCGTGACCCTGCCGGTGGACTGACCGTGCCCCGCACGCACGCCGCCCAGAGTTGACTGAAGTAGTAGCGTCACCGGCGGTGGCCGTGACGTCTTCTTCGGCCCTGACATCTACGTCGAGTTCTTCGGCCCTGACGTCTTCGTCGCGCCGTGAGCGGAAGTACCAGCAGTACTCGTAGTCGTACGCCTCGCACGGAGGCCGAGGGTCCGGTCGTGGCCACCGGTTGTGACGATGGTCAGCCGTGGGTCCGGGGCCTCGGCCGGGGTCCTCCTCCTCCGCCCGCCGTCACGGATGTTCGGGAGAGCCGATCTCGCGCAGGATCCCGAAGGCCCGCAGGAGGGGCGCCGGGCCCGTGTCCGTGATGCCGGACGCCCGGCGTGCCCGGCGAGTCCGCAGTACGGCACGCACTGCGGAGAGGGCAGCGCAGGCGATCACGGCCGCCTTGAGGTCGGCGTCCGGTGTGTCCGGGGGCAGTCTGCGCTGAACCAGGACGGTGAGCCGCTCCTCGAAGTCGGAGAATGCCTGCACGAGACGGGCCGTGACGACGTTCTCGATGTCCTCGAGCGGGTGGCTGAGGGCGGTGAGAGTGGAGGCCGCAAACGGCTTGGCCGCCTCCAGCAGGGCGTTGCACACCGCGTCCAGGGGCTCCTCGTCCGCCGGACGCTCGGACAGGGCGTTCTCGACGTAGGCGAAGACCTCGACGCCGTCCGGCAGCAGCAGTGCCTCCTTGCTCTCGAAGTAGCGGAAGAACGTGCGTACGGAGACGTTCGCGTATGCGGCGATGTCCGCAACTGTGGTGGCCTCGAAGCCGCGCTCCTTGAACAGGCGCGCGGCTCCCTCGAGAAGCAGGCGCCGCGTCTCCTCCTTCTTGCGTTCACGCAGTCCAGCGGGGGCGATCTCACTCGGCATGGGTCGAAGCCTCCGCCATGGTGTCTCGACTGTCAATTGGCACGCGTGTCACGCGAGGAGGCATCGCAGCCGCAAAGTGTCATGGATGCCAATTGTCATACGTGCCACTTCTTCTCTAGAGTTTGTGTCACTCGTGACACTTTTCTTGGAGACCACGGTGCCCCGACCCTCACAGACTCCACCGGCGCCTGCCGACGCGCGGACCGACGCGCAGCCGCCGGCGAACCCCGCCCCGGTACGCGGCGGACTCGGCAGCCTCGGCAGCCTCGGCAGCCTCGGCGGCTTCTGCGCCCTGCATCCGGCCACGGTCATCGCCGCATGGCTGCTGATCCTCATGGCCGCCCTGGCCGGGCGGCACCTCGCCGCGCCCACCTTCAGCGACCAGGTCAGCCTGCCCGGCACCGCCTCCCACACCGGCGCCGACCTCCTCGCCACCTCCATGCCCCCAGCGGGCCGGCCCAGCGGCAAAGTCGTCTTCCATGCCGACTCCGGCACCCTGGCCGACCAGCGGTCCGCGCTCGATCGAACCCTGGCCGACCTGCGCGACCTGCCCCATGTCACCGCCGCTTCCGCGCCCGTGACAAGCGACGACGGACGCACCGCGTACACCACCGTCTCCTTCGACGAGCAGCTGAAGAACCTCGGCCACGACTACACCGAGCGACTCGACACGGCGACGGAGCCCGCCCGGGCGGCAGGGCTGGGCGTCGCCTACGGCGGTGACCTCGAACAGGTGGTCCGTGAACCGGCCAACGACAAGCTGAGCGAGGGAGTGGGCGTCGTCACCGCCCTCGTCATCCTGCTGCTGGCCTTCGGCTCCGTCCTCGCCGCGCTGCTGCCGCTGGTCACCGCCCTGATCAGCGTCGGAGTCGGCCTCGGCATCGTGGGCATCGTCGCCGCCACCCTCTCCTTCGCGACCTCCGCCACGACCCTTGCCGGTATGATCGGCCTGGGCGTCGGGATCGACTACGCCCTGTTCCTGACGACGCGCTTCTGCCAGGACCTCATCGACGGGCGCGATCCGGTCGAGGCCGCGGCCCGCACGGCGCGCACCAGCGGACGCGCCGTCCTCATCGCCGCCCTGACCGTGGCCGTCGCCATGCTGAGCCTGTACGCGTGCGGGCTGAGCTTCATCGGCAAGATAGGGCTGGCTGCCACCCTCGCCGTGGTCGTGACCGCCGGTGCCGCCCTCACTCTGGTCCCGGCAGCCCTGGGCCTGGTCGGCAGGCACATCGACCGGCTCCGACTGCGCCGCCCCGTTGCCGAGAGCGGGGGAGTGCACGACGGCTGGCACCGCTACGCGGAACTCGTCTCCCGGCGCCCCTGGACCTTCCTGGCCGTCGGCCTCGTCATCCTCGGCGTGTGCTCCGCACCCCTGCTGTCCATGCGCCTCGGCCACGTCGACGCCGGTGCGGACCGACCGGGCAGCAGCACCCGTACCGCGTACGACTGGATCGCACACGCCGATGGGCAGGGCTTCGGAGCGGGGGCGAACGGCCCGGTCCTCGTCGTGGTCGACGTGAGCAAGGCGAAATCGCCCGTCGACCGAATCTCGAACGACGTGACGGCGGCTCTGAGGGACACCCACGGCGTGGCGTCATTCAGCCCCGTCAAGGCGAGCGCCGACGGGAGGATCCTCGTCACCACGGTCACCCCGACCACGGGCCCACAGGACGCCGCGACCGACGCCCTGCTCGACACCCTCTCCGGGCGCACGCTGCCGAAGGCCCTCGACGGCACGGGCGCCGCGGCCCATCTCACCGGCAGTGTGGCCGGCCAGGCCGACTTCCGTGCCACGGTCGGCGAGCGGCTGCCTGTCGTCATCGGCATCGTCCTGGTCCTCGCCTTCCTGCTGCTCATGACCGTCTTCCGTAGCGTGGTGATCCCCCTCAAGGCCGTCGTTCTCAATCTCTTCACCACGGCCGCGTCCTACGGCGTGCTTGTCATGGTCTTCCAATGGGGCTGGGGCGACTCGCTGCTGGGACTGTCCGAGCCTGTGCCTATCGAGTCGTACGTCCCGATGATGATGTTCGCGATCGTCTTCGGGCTGTCCATGGACTACGAGATCTTCCTGCTGTCCCGGATCGCCGAAGCCTGGCATCGCACCGGTGACAACCGGGTCGCCGTAGGGGAGGGCCTGTCCGCGACGGCTCGTGTGATCTCCGCCGCGGCCTTCATCATGACCGCGGTGTTCCTGTCCTTCACCGCCTCGCCGACCGTGGTCGTGAAGATGCTCGCCCTGGGGCTGGCGATCAGCGTGATCGTCGACGCCACGGTGGTCCGCCTGATCCTCGTGCCGTCCGCCATGTTCCTCATGGGCAAGGCGAACTGGTGGATACCCCGCCGACTCGACCGGGTCCTCCCGCACTTGCACGCCTGACCGTCTCCCCCGCCCGTCCGACCGATCGATTCGGAGCAAGTGACCACGTGACCCGTAGCCGTCGGAACAAGAACCGCATCCTCGTCGCGATCACCGCGGCACTGGCCGCCCTTGTCTGTGCGACCGATCTCCTGGTCGAGCACAGGACCGAGGAGCGTATCGCCGCCCAGGCGTCGCGCCGACTGAAGCCGGAAGGGCCGGTGCACATCGATCTCACCACACCGCTCGCGGGGCTGCGCACCCTCGGCGGGGAGGTCGGCGACATCGAGGTGAGCGCCAAAGGCGTACGCCGTCAGCACGCGGTGATGGACGTGACCGTCCGCTTGAAGGACGTCACGACGGACGGCGACAGCGCCGGCGGCACCGGAACCGCCACCGTCGGATACGACCAGGTGACCCGGCGCCTGGGCTCGCTGGGCGACGGCCTGACAGCCGGCGGCCGGAACGGCGACCTGATCCTCAGCGGGAGCGTCGGCAGCCTGGGGTTGCCGGTCACCGTACGGGCCAAGGTGTCCACGACCCCGGACGCCTTCACCGTCACGCCCACGACGGTGAGCGTCCTCGGCCGCAGTATGGCGGTCGATGACCTCGCCGGCCTGTCGGCCGCCTCCGGGCTGCGGGACGAACTCGAGCCCCGGACCGTGGCCGTCACCGGACTGCCCCGTGGCGTCGCGCTGACCTCGGCGCACGCCACCGACGACGGCCTCGTGCTCACCTTCTCGATCGCCGCGGGCCCGACGCCGAGCGCGGGCGGGGGAGCCGCTTGACGGTCCGAGCGGCGGTGCGCCCGGACGTGCAGCGGCCGGGCGCCGCACTTACCGGGGCAGGCAGCAGCGCGTACGGCTCGCGGGCAGCAATAAGCTGGGTGCCTGTGTGACCGGCACGTCAACGACCGCGCCGGGCTGGAGCATCAGGGAGCGAACGATGACAGTGGGAACAGAGCGAGCCGTCCTGGCGGGCGGTTGTTTCTGGGGCATGCAGGATCTGATCCGCAAGCAGCCGGGCGTGGTGTCCACGCGCGTCGGCTACAGCGGCGGTGACACGCCGAACGCCACGTACCGCAATCACGGCGACCACGCCGAGGCCATCGAGATCCTCTACGATCCCACGGCCACGAGCTACCGCGACATCCTGGAGTTCTTCTTCCAGATCCACGATCCGACCACGCAGGACCGTCAGGGCAACGACATCGGGCGTAGCTACCGCTCCGCCATCTACTACACCGACGAAGACCAGCACCGCGTTGCCGTGGACACCATCGCGGACGTCGAGGCGAGCGGGCTGTGGCCGGGCAAGGTGGTCACGGAGGTCGAGCCCGTGGGCGACTTCTGGGAGGCGGAGCCCGAGCACCAGGACTACCTGGAGCGCTACCCCAACGGCTACACGTGCCATTTCCCGCGACCGAACTGGAAGCTGCCTCGCCGAGCCTCGAACACGACGGACTGAGACGGGGGTTCGGGCCTCGAGCATCCGGGGGGCGGCGAGCCGGCCGCCGCCCCGACCGCGAGTCGGTTCCCGGTCGGCGCGCTCTCCAGCTCACGCGCGCGGAGCCGGTGTTCTGGGACTCTCCGTAGTCGTGCCCCGATGCCGGTTTCGACCTAGGCCACGTTCGACCGTGTCACGGCGGGTATGCCCAGGTCGCCCTCGATGTACTGGGCGCGGCCGAAGCCGAAGGACCAGTCCGCCGGGGTGTTCTCGACGTAGCCGATGAACACGTCCTCCCCGGCCACGCCCACCGCCGCGAGGGACGCGGCGATGGCGGCGTACAGCTTCTGCCTGACCTCCGTGGAGCGCCCTGTCTGCGTGAAGATCTGGATCATCACGACGCCATCGCTGCGGTCGAAGCCCAGCCCCGCGTCAAGCGCGATGACACGGCTCGAATCGTGCTCGGTGACGACCTGGAAGCGGTCCCGCTCCGGAATGCCGAGCACCTCGACGACGGCCTCGTGGACGGCGTCGGCGACGGCGCGGACCTGGGTGTCGCTGCGTCCCTTGACGAGGTCGATGCGAACCAGAGGCATGGAGAACTCCTTGTACGAGTGAGGCTGTACCACCAGCCTGAGGCCCGGGCTACTGATAAGGCAAAGAGCTAGGTCTTCTTCCTCTCATAAGGCAGAGGAATACACTGAGGTCATGGAGGTGCGCACCCTGCAGTCCTTCCTCGCGGTGGCCGAGGAGAAGTCCTTCACCCGGGCCGCGGCGCGTTGCCACGTTGCCCAGCCGGCCATCAGCCAGCAGATCCGCGCCCTGGAACGCGAACTGGGCGAGGCGCTCTTCGAGCGCGACTCCCGCACGGTCCGCCTGACCGCGGCGGGCGAGGCGCTCATGCCGCACGCCCGCGCGGTCTCGGCCGCCGTCGCTGCGGCCAGGGCCGAGTTCGCGGCCCGCTCCGGGCTGCTCACCGGACACCTCTCGCTGGGAGCCGCCGACGGCGTGGACCACAGCAGCCTGCCCGCACAACTCGGCGCCTTCCATCGCCTGTATCCCGGCGTCGGCGTCAACCTCGTCGACGGCACCAGCGCGAGCCTGGTCCCCCAGGTGCGCCAAGGATCCCTGGACGCCGCCTTCGTCGCCGTCCCGCCCGGAGGTCTCGATTCCGACTTCGGGCACCGGGTCCTGATCCGCGACGAGATCGTCGCCATCGTCGCCTCCGACCAACCACAAGCACAGCAGGCGGCGCTGAGCCTGGCCCAGCTCTCCGGAACCCCGCTGATCACCTATGGCCCCGACAGCGGACTGCGCCCCCATCTGATCGCCGCCTTCGCGGACGCCGGGGTCCCCTTCCGCCCCGCCTACGCCACCAACCACGTCGCCTTGCAGGTCGAGTTGGTGGCCGCCGGCGTCGGCATCGCCCTCGCGGCGGGCGCGGACCGGTCCCCTGCCAGCGATCCCCGGGTCACGGTGGTGCCGCTCACCCTCCGTATCCCGTATGCCAAGGCGCTGATCTGGCGCGCCGGCCCGCACACCTCGGCTCCGCTGAGGGCCCTGCTGGACCTGTCACACCCGACGGCCCAGACCACGGACGCCTGAGAGGCCGACACCTGCGCGACGACCTGCCGCGGCAGGTCGTCCATCAAGGCGCGCAGTTTCTCGGGGCAACCGGCAGGCCGGCGCTCGGGCCTGCCGGCACGCGGCATCCACAGATGTGATGACGCATCGGGGACCGGCATTTTGTTGGGACGTCCTGACAAACCTATTGACATCACCAGTGGGGCGTTTCATAGTGCGAGCCACTAGAGCGCGCTAGTAACGCGCTCTGGTGGCGGTGTAACTGCAGCCGGTGTCCAGGCAAATCTGCGCGGTCTCTCGAAGCCGTGCGGAGTGCTCGTCACCGATGACAAAGGACCCAGGACGCCCTGCGCTTTCCACGAAGGAGATTGCCGGATCGGTGCGGGAATCGCTTTTGCCCGGCTTCGAATCCGAGGCGCTCGAAGCGGTGATGCGCCAGGTGCTGGGCAGCGGCGTGACCGCGGTCCTTGAATTCCGGGCATGGCCGCTGGCGGATCAGCACCGGGAGCACGCCTTTGCGGTCTCGTTCTTCTGTCTGACCGACGCCGATGGCCGGCCGCAGGGGTGTGCACCACGAGCGTGGATGTCACCGGCAACCGACGGGCCGCGAGCGCCTCGCCATCCTCAGCGAGGCCGGCACCCGGATAGGCAGCACCCTGGACGTGATGCGGACCAGCCAGGAACTGGCCGACCTCGCCGGTCCACTCCTGGCCGACTATGCCGTCGTCGACCTGGCGGAGTGCGCTCGGCGGAGAACCCGTGCCCCGCATCAGCTCGACGGGGGAGCGTGGTCCGGCCTTGCGCCGCGTCGGCCTGGCCTCGATCCACCCGAGGACTCCCGAGTCGCCTTGCGCGCGCGGCGAGCAGATCTTCGTCCTGCCGGGACGGCGCCGCGTCTGGGCCGAAGCCAACCTCGAAGACACGCGTTTGCTATCGGATCTCGCGCTGTCGCAGGATTCCGTTTCCTCGAACACGCTCGCTGGAATCGAGCTTTCGGCCCAAGACATACCCGTACGTATGCTGGAGTTCAGTCGGATCGTGGCAGTCCGCGATGCGGAGGGCGCACACTCGAATTCAAATGCGCAGGAGGAGGCGAAAAACCGGACCTTGAAGCGCTATTTTCGCGAGTGCGGAACGAGTCATGTCACCGGGGCGCGGGTCACTGTCTACGTACGCAAATACCTCGCTTGTTCGGCTGCTGCGGGCTTATGAAGTTCAACTACGCCTTGACCACGCGCAGTACGCGGCGAGGAACTGGATGGGGCTGCCCGCGGCCATCTGAGGCTTCCGCCGAACGCCCAGAATGCGGATGCTGGTTCAGGCCTTCTTGCGAGCCACGCCCCCGTACAAGCCGATCTCCGCGGATCTTGCCGGCGGCGGGGTGTCCGGGCGCCAGAACGGGACCTGGGTCAGGCCGGGCTCGACCAGGTCGAAGCCGGTGAAGAACCGCTCGATCTCGGTGCGGGACCGCAGATTCAGGCTGGCGGTTGCCTTGTTGTAGACGGCCTGGGCATCGCTGCGATCGGCGAAGTCACCGGTGGCGTGCGAAAGCACCAGGAAGCTTCCGGCCGGTAGCGCGTCGCACAGGGTGGCGACGACCTGCTCGGGCTGCTCCGCGTCGGTGAGGAAGTGGAGGATGGCGACAAGGAGCAGGGCGACCGGCTCGTCGAAGTCGATGACCTGGCGGACGTCGGGGTAGTCCAGGATGGCCCCCGGGTCGCGCAGGTCGGCAAGGACGATGCTGGTCATGCCGGAGTGGCTGAGCAGTGCGTCGCCATGTGCCTTCACGACCGGATCGTTGTCGATGTACACGACGCGCACGTCCGGCGCCATCTCGTGGGCGATCTCGTGGACGTTCGGTGAGGTGGGCAGCCCGGTGCCGACGTCGAGGATCTGGCGGACGCCGTTGCTGACGACATGACGGACGGCGCGCTGCAGGAAGGCACGGTTGGCCTGCAGGCCGATCCGCACCTCTGGCGCGGCAGCGGCCAGTTCGTCGCCGGCCTTTTGGTCCACCTCATAGTGGTCCTTGCCGCCCAGCAGGTAGTCGTAGATCCGCGCAGGATGCGGCCTGCTGGTGTCGATCTCCTCGGCACGGAAGCCGTCCTGTCCCACGCTGCGCTCCTCTCGACGCCCGTCGCGGCCCGCGTGCACGCGAACCACTGACGACAGCTTTCCACATCAACTACTCTGCCTGGCCTAGCAGTTCCAGGCGGCGGACCGCGGTCGGTAGGTCCGTTCTCTCTCACGCCCGACCGTGGCGGACCGGCGTCTTGTGCGGGAGAGGGCGCGATGGAACGCTTCCTGTCCGCTGGTCGTGACCTGACCTGACCTGACCTGACCGGCAGCGGCTCAGCCGCGGAGTCGCGGGCCGATCGCGCCGTGTGGCCGACTGGGTGGACGGATGGGGGAGTGGGCGTATGGAGCTGGAGCTTCGGCACCTGCGCGTGCTGTGTGCGATCGCCGATGCGGGGAGCGTGGGCCGGGCCGCGGCGGTCCTGGGCTACTCGCAGCCGGCCGTGAGTACCCAACTCCAGCGGATTGAACGGTTCTTCGGCAAGTCCCTGTTCGAGCGCGGGGCGACAGGGGTGACCCTGACACCGTACGGCGTCGAGGTCGTCGCTCAGGCACGCGACGTCCTGGCCCGTGCCGACGCGATCGGGCACCGTCCGGCCCCCGGCACTGCGAGAACACGTCGGATCCTGCGCGTGGCCGCGACCAATTCCCCGGTGCTGTCGGGCACCGTGTCCCGGGTGCGTGCCCGGGTGCCGGACGTCTCGCTCGCAGTGAGCAGCGTGTATGCCTCCTCACGGATCGTCCAACTTCTGGAGGAGGGTGCCGTGGACGCGGCCATCGCCGCGGACTACCCCGGAATGGAGCTGAAGCATTCGGCCGCGGTGACGCACCGCGGAATCGTCACCGAACCGACGTTCGTGGCCCTGCCGTTCTGCCACAGGCTCAGACGCTGCGCTCAGGTCTCGCTCGCCGATCTGGCCGAGGACGCGTGGTTTCTGACGCCGGACGACGGGGCGGGCTGGCCGGGAGTCTTCTACGCGGCCTGTGAAGCAGCCGGGTTCACACCGGTGGCGGTACACGAATTCCTCGGCGACCAGCTGCAGTTGCAGAGCATGATCGCCGCCGGCCTCGGAGTGTCCGTCGTACAGGCGACATTGCGACCGATCCCGGACGTGGTGATCAAGTCCCTGGTCGGGACACCGCTGTGGTGTCGCTATGTGTTGGCCTGGCGGCCCGACGCGGTTGCCGAGGAGGTGGCGGAGACGCTGTTCCGCTCCGCGACCGCCGCCTATCGCGATCTCGTGGCCCAGGCCCCCCACTTGAGGACGTGGGCCTTGCACACATGGAGCGTGACCGGGGCATAGACGGTGCCGGGTGTTATGGGCCATCGGTGCAATGTGCTATGTCACACGCCATTGTTGGAGCGAGCCGCCGTTGAGACAGTGCCTCACACGCCTCAACGCCCCTATCGAGGCGCATCCATCCGTGGAGGAGTCCAGATGCGCTACTGCTTGACGCTGCCCAGACGCATCGTCTGCGCCCTCGCCGTCTGCGTCACGTTCGCCGGCCTGGTGCCGACGCCGGCGTTCGCGGGACCACATTCGACTCAGGCCGGCACCGCCACCGTGACCGCGTCCCGGAAGAGGACGCCGCCTCCGCCGCCGACCGGCTCGACCGCGAGCGCCGTCGACCGTTCGGTCGTACAGGGCCGACCGCTCACCCCGGCCCAGTTGCCGCCCTTGACATCGATGTCCTCCCGCGCCCGCCCGAGCAAGGGAACCGCTCCGCAAGCCAAACCGAAGCCGGTCGCGTGCAATCCCGATGACTTCGGAAGCCGGACCGGAGCCGAACTCGTCGCGTTCGTCAAAGCCTCGACCACGGACTGCATCAACAGCCTGTTCACGGCCACTGGTTCGGCCGCGCACGACATCTTCCGCCAGTCCCAGATGGTCACCGTCGCGAACGCCTTCACCAGCACGGCGCGACGCTATCGTGGCGACAACTCGTCCCAGGTCTGGCAGCTCGTCCTGTTCCTGCGTGCCGGTTACTACGTGCAGTTCAACAACCCGGCCGACGTCGGCCCCTACGACGCGCGCCTGGCCGGAGCCACCACGCGCGGCCTGGACGCCTTCTTCGCCCGCCCGCACTCCGGTGATGTCACCGCGGCGAACGGCGACGTTCTGGGCGAGGTCATCATCCTCACCGACAGCGCCGACCAGCAAGCCCGCTATCTGGACGTCTACCAGCGGGTGCTCGACGGATACGACAACTCCTACGAAGCCATCGACAGCATGGTCGCGGCTGTCAACGACGTCTACACCCCCCTCTGGCGCGGTAACTGGAACCCGGACTACGTCGACGCGGTTGCTGCCGACCCGGGCATCGTCGAGACCCTCGACGAGTTCGCGCTGAGCCACATGGACCTGCTCGGGACCGACCGCACCTACCTGGATTCCAACGCCGGGATGAACCTCGCCCGTTACGTCGAACACCAGGCGCTGCAGAACACTGTCCGGCCGCTGGCCAAGGACCTTTTGGACGCATCGAGGATCACCGGCCCCACGGCCGGACTGTGGGTCGCGGTGGCGATGCAGGCCGACGCCTACGACCGCCCGAACTGCTCGTACTACGGCATCTGCGACCTGCCCGGTCAGCTGACAAGGGCGGCCCTGCCGGTCACTCACACCTGCGACGCGACGCACACCATCCGCGCCCAGGCTCTCGCCTCCGCCGATCTCGACGCCGCGTGTGCCAGCGTTCTCGGCCAGGACCCGTACTTCCACGACCTCGTCAAGGACGACGGGCCCATTGCCGGCCAGCACGTGTCGACCATCCAACTCGTCGTCTTCGCCAGCCGCGCCGACTATCAGACCTACGCCGGTGCGATCTTCGGCGTCAGTACGGACAACGGCGGCATCACCCTGGAAGGAGACCCGACCGACCCCGCCAACCAACCGCTTTCGATCATGTACCAGAAGGACCACGACGACGGGTTCGTGGCCCGGATCTGGAACCTCAACCACGAGTACACGCACTTCCTCGACGCCCGCGACGACATGAAGGGCGACTTCACCCAGCAGACGACGGTGCCGGACGTCTGGTGGATCGAAGGCCTGGCTGAATACGTTTCCTACGGCTATCGCGGCATCGTCGACGACCAGGCGGTCGCAGAGGCGGCCAAGCACACCTACCGGTTGAGCACGCTGTTCCAGAACACCTACGCCAACAGCGACGTGACCCGCACGTACCCGTGGGGCTACCTCGCGGTCCGCTACATGTTCGAGAGGCACTCGACGGACATCCAGCGCATGCTGGCGCTCTTCCGCGTCGGCGATTACGCGGGCGGATACGCCGTCTACAACTCCGAGATCGGCACCCGCTACGACGCCGACTTCGACCAGTGGCTCACGGCGTGCGCCGCCGGCGCATGCTCCACGCCCGCCCGCGGCGGATTCCACCCGGGGGACCTTCGTACCGCGCACTAGGCCGGCAGGCCGATCAGGGCATAGGCGGCAGCCACGAGGCTGCCGCCTATCCCCCTTGGCAGTGATCAGGCCCACTCCTGTGGCGCGGCGGGGCGGGGCTGAGGACCTGTGGCAGGTCCGCCGTGGCCCTGCCGACGCAGGCCGGCCGCGCAGCGCAGGTCGATGACGACCTTGCCGCGGTGCAGCCGACCAGAGCCGCGCGCCCACGCGGGCGGACCAGGTCGAGGGCGTCCCTCAGTGCCGGGCCGTCGATGGTGTCGACGAGCGCCTCGACTTGCATGGCCCAGTTCGGTCGGCGGCCGACCAATCCGATCAGCTCGGCCCCCGCACGCGCGACGACCTGCAACCGTGAGGGGCCCCACCGTGCGCCGCCCCGGGCACCAGGACGCGCTCTCGCGGCCGCACGGCGGCGGCGAGGTATACGGGCCGCCCAAGCCGTGCCGGCCGACGAGACGAGTGAGTCCGTGGACGGTACCGCGCTGTACGTGGCGCCGGACCTGCGAAGGGTCCGGCGCCGCCGTTCGGTGGTCAGCCGTCGCTGCTTCGACCTCGGCTCCGCTGACGGAGCTCGATCCGGTTGGCTGTTGTGCCAGATCGCGGCGGCCCCGGCGAGCACGCGCCGGGCCAGGCGTACGGCCACGCCCGCGAAGGAGCGGCCGCCGTGCCGTTCGAGGTCGAGCTGCCCCTTGAAGGTGTCGTTGACCGGGATGCTCGTCCACGACGTCGGACTCGGCCTCGATCACGGTGGCCAGGACTTCACATTCGCCGGCCTTCTGATTGGCCAGGCCCACAGGATCGGCATCCCGCTCGGGGCGCACACCAGGTAGAGCTTCAGCCCCCGGTCGCGAGATGCGGATCACGCGTTTGATCAGGCACAGCCGGTGCCATTCGGAGGTGGTGCCGAGCATGGCCTGGCCGACCGCGACGCAGACGAGCTCGGAGCCGGTGAGCACGGGTGGCCGCCGTGTCCATCGCTGCGTGCTGCCGCTCGTCGGCAGGTCGCACCGGGCACCCCAGCGCGTACGACGACGGGGGCGCCCCTCCGTCCGAGGGGCGCCCCCGTCGTCGCGATGGACGCCTTGGGCTTCCGACTGCAGCCGGTGCGCCACTGCGGCGTCAGCCGGAAGCCCGTTGCCCCTATCACCGCTTACCGGGCGGTTCCGAAGTCCTGGGTCCAGTAGTCGTTGGGCTGCGCGAGACCGACGCCGATCTCCTTGAACGAGCAGTTGAGGATGTTGGCCTTGTGGCCGGGGCTGGACATCCAGGCCGCCATCACCTGCTCGGGAGTGGCGTAGCCATAGGCGATGTTCTCGCCGTAGGTGCTCCAGGTGTAGCCGGCGCGCGTGATCCGGTCGCCCGGGGAAGACCCGTCGGATCCGGTGTGCGACATGTTCTGGTGGGCCGCCATGTCCTGGCTGTGTGCCTGTGCGGCCTTGGTCAGGGTCGCGTTGAGGGTCAGGGCCGAGCAACCGACCTTACTGCGCTCGGCGTTGACGAGTTGCACGATGCGAGCTGCCACCCCGGACGCGGTGGCGGTGGCCGTCGGAGCGCTGGGGGACGCGGTGACGGTCGGCTTGGGAGCGGTCGTCGTCCCAGTGCTCGAAGGCGCGGTGGTCGTGGGCTTGGGCGCCGTGGTCTTCGCAGTGCTTGCGGCGGCGGTCGGCGTCTTCGACGCGGTCGGAGCATGCCCGCTCCAATGGCGATGTCGGCCGGCGTGCTTCCACCAATCCTTGGCCGCGGTGTTCTCGGCGCCGTGGAACTGATGTCCTCCGCTGTCCCGCCAGTCGGTACAGGCCAGGGCGACGGACGGCACGCTCACGGTGCTTATGGCGACGGCAGCAATGACTATGTGCCGGTAATGCTGGTTTTTACGGTGCTTCCCCATGCGTGACCTCACGGTAATCGCCGAGCGCCCCTTGTGCGGCTGGCTCTTCGCGGACTCCGCTCCTGAACTGCGGAGATGTCCTGCGGGTCGTCATTCTTAGGAAGGCTTCACACGGAGCGCAAAGGCTCTCCGTACTACCTTGCTTCGTAGATTTCGCGGGCTCTTGCCAGGGGAGTGGGGGCGTGCTGATCCAGCTTCTGTGGCCTGTGCGGAATTCTGTTGATCCGTCAGAAACCCTTTTGATTTCGAGGAAAGGGTGAACGTGCCGTGCGGCGGAATGCCGTCAATACCGGCGCGCTCAAGGCCTACGACAAGTCCGGACAAATCCTTCATATCGTGAGAGCGGAAACTACTATTCGGTGCACTTAGTTCCCGGGTCTGGTGTGACGGATGTCACGGAACCTTCGCTTCCGCTTCTGGTTGCGAGGATGTCGTAGCAGTCGGTCATGTTGCAGCGGGCGCTCCGCCGGTCAAGTAGTGAGCCCCGCGTCGCGGGTCAGCAGGGCGGCCTGGACGCGGTTGGTGACTTCCAGCGCGGGCAGGATGCGGCTGACGTGCGCTTTGACGGTGCTTTCGCGCATGGCGAGTTGTGCTGCGATGTCGGCGTTGGTCTCTCCCTGGGCCAGCAGGCTGAGCACATCGCGTTCCCGGGGAGTGAGGCGGTCCCGTCGGACGTGGGCCCCGGCGGCCCGGGCTGGGTGGTGGAGTGGTAGCGGTCGATGAGGCGACGGGCCGCGGTGGGGTGGAGCATGGCGGAGCCGGCGGCCACCAGGTGGACGGCGCGCAAGATCTCGGCAGGGTCGGTGCCTTTGAGCAGGAACGCGTCGGCGTCCGATGTCATGGACCCTCGAGCCGGGCTGCCAGTTCCCCGGGCAGGGCGTCCCGACTGGCACGGGTCACTTGGACGAGTGTGATGTCAGGGCGCTGTTTGAGGGCGTCGGTGAACGGGTCACTGTGCGCGTGGACCGTGGCGACGATGTCGATGTCGGACTCGAACAGGCGCCGGACCGTGTCCTGGAACGCGGTGCACGCCAGCTCCATGCGCCCGAGCTCGTCGATCAGCACGAGGTCTCCAGGAACAGGCTCCGCTGCCGCTGCCGCTGCCGCTGCCGCTGCCGCTGACCTGAGCGGCGGCAGCGCGAGTCGTTCCATGACGCCCAGATCGACGCCGTACCGGCCCACCCGCGGTGGTCCCGGGAAGTCGACATGGGCGAGCACGGCTCGCCCACCGCCCTCCAGTGTTTCCAGCGCGAAACCGCTCCGGGTACCGCCGTGCCGGATCTCCTCCGTGGTGAAGCCGAGGACCCTACGGGTGCGCAGGAGCGCGGCCAGTCGGCGGACCACGGTCGTTTTGCCCGCGCCGGGGCGTCCCTCGAGCAGAATTCTCGTCGGCATCTTGTGCTCCGTATCAGGCCCGTCCTACAGATTCCCGGTGCGCCGGCCGGCGTACTCGGCCAATGGGGTGTTTGGCCGACCTGGGCCGGTGCGGGCCGCGCTGTTCCGGGTAGGGCCGCGCGTATGACTGGAATTGAGCTCAGGAGCGTGGCGTTCGGCGACCATCAGGCGATCCCCCGACGTCACAGCGGGGAGGGCGACAACGTCTCGCCACCGCTGACCTGGTCGGCGGTGCCGGACGGTACGTCGGAGTTGGTTCTGCTCTGCGAGGACCCTGATGCCCCGGGCGGGACGTTCCTGCACTGGCTGGTCACCGGTATCGATCCGGGGAGTACCGGTGCGGCGGAGGGGGAGCCGCCTCCCGGTGGCCAGGAGTGGCCCAATGGTTTCGGCCGGACGGGCTGGGGCGGTCCGATGCCTCCGCCGGGGCATGGGCCGCACCGCTACTTCTTCCGCCTGTGGGCCGTGTCGGAGTCCCTTCCCCTGCAGGGCCGGCCCACTTCCGACGTAGTGCACCGGGCGGCGAAGGGCAGGGAACTGGCGAGCGGCACGCTCGTGGGCACATACGAACGCTGACCAGCCGGCGGGCTCGCAGCGGGCGGGCCACGGTGTGGATGCGCAGGGCGGTGAATGCGGACCCGGACAGTTGAACGCGGAGCAGTAGTCCGAGTCTTCGGTTACGTGATCGCGTCCGGGCCGGTATGTGCTGTGGCGGAGCCCGCAGTTCTGGATGACGCACTGGCCGAAGATGATGAAGGGCAGGCAGGTCCTGATCGGTTCGATGCAATGAGGCACGACGATGTCAATGTGATGTTTTCCGCCTTCAGTAAGCCACCAGCCCCCCCTAACGTTGCCGCGTGGCACGGCAGGTGCGTAGCCGACACCATGGTGTTCGTCGCCGACGGGCTGAAGGGAATCCAGGATGTTCCGCAAGGTGCTGGTCGCCAACCGTGGCGAGATCGCGATTCGCGCATTCCGCGCCGGGTATGAGCTGGGCGCACGAACAGTCGCCGTCTTCCCCCACGAGGACCGCAACTCGCTGCACCGGCTGAAGGCAGACGAAGCCTATGAGATCGGCGAGCCGGGGCACCCCGTGCGGGCCTATCTCTCCGTCGAGGAGATCGTCGGTGCGGCGCGCCGGGCAGGAGCGGACGCGGTGTACCCGGGGTACGGCTTCTTGTCCGAGAATCCCGAACTTGCCCGCGCCTGCGAGGAGTCGGGCATCACGTTCGTCGGGCCGAGCGCCCAGACCCTCGAACTGACGGGGAACAAGGCCCGTGCGGTGGCCGCCGCCCGCGCGGCCGGAGTGCCGGTGCTCGGCTCCTCCGCCCCCTCGACCGACGTCGACGAACTGGTCCGTGCCGCCGAGGACATCGGCTTCCCCGTGTTCGTCAAGGCGGTCGCCGGTGGCGGCGGGCGCGGTATGCGCCGCGTCGAGGACCCGGCCGCGCTGCGCGAGTCCATCGAGGCGGCTTCCCGCGAAGCGGCGTCCGCGTTCGGCGACCCCACCGTCTTCCTGGAGAAGGCCGTCGTCGATCCGCGCCACATCGAGGTGCAGATCCTCGCGGACGGACACGGCAACATCATCCACCTGTTCGAGCGTGACTGCTCGGTGCAGCGCCGCCACCAGAAGGTGATCGAACTGGCGCCCGCACCGAACCTCGATCCGGCGCTGCGGGAGCGGATCTGTGCGGACGCGGTGCGGTTCGCCCGGGAGATCGGCTACCGCAACGCGGGCACCGTCGAGTTCCTGCTCGACCGCGACGGCAACCACGTCTTCATCGAGATGAACCCGCGCATCCAGGTCGAGCACACCGTGACCGAGGAGGTCACCGACGTCGACCTGGTCCAGGCCCAGCTGCGCATCGCGTCCGGCGAGACGCTGGCCGACCTCGGTCTGTCGCAGGAGACGATCACCCTGCGCGGTGCCGCCCTGCAGTGCCGTATCACCACCGAGGACCCGGCCAACGGGTTCCGTCCGGACACCGGCAGGATCAGCGCCTACCGCTCGCCGGGCGGCTCGGGCATCCGCCTGGACGGCGGTACCACGCACGCGGGCACGGAGATCAGCGCACACTTCGACTCGATGCTCGTGAAGCTCACCTGCCGCGGCCGGGACTTCAAGGCCGCGATCGGCCGGGCCCGGCGTGCCGTGGCCGAGTTCCGCATCCGCGGCGTGGCCACGAACATCCCCTTCCTGCAAGCCGTGCTCGACGACCCCGACTTCCAGGCAGGACGGGTCACCACGTCCTTCATCGAAGAGCGCCCGCACCTGCTCACCGCGCGCCACTCCGCCGACCGTGGCACCAAGCTGCTCACCTACCTTGCCGATGTCACGGTGAACAAGCCGCACGGCGAGCGGCCCGAGCTGATCGAACCGGTCACCAAGCTGCCCGGCCTGACCACCACCGAACCGCCCGCGGGCTCCCGGCAGCGGCTCGTCGAACTCGGCCCGGAGGGCTTCGCCCGATGGCTGCGCGAGTCGCCGACCATCGGCGTCACCGACACCACGTTCCGCGACGCCCACCAGTCGCTGCTCGCGACCCGGGTGCGCACCAAGGACCTCCTCGCCGTCGCCCCTGTCGTGGCGCGGACCCTGCCCGAACTGCTGTCCCTGGAGTGCTGGGGCGGCGCCACCTACGACGTCGCCCTGCGCTTCCTCGCCGAGGACCCCTGGGAGCGCCTGGCGGCGCTGCGCGAGGCGGTGCCCAACATCTGTCTGCAGATGCTGCTGCGTGGCCGCAACACCGTCGGCTACACGCCGTACCCGACCGAAGTGACCGACTCCTTCGTTCAGGAGGCCGCCGCCACCGGCGTCGACATCTTCCGGATCTTCGACGCGCTCAACGACGTCAGCCAGATGCGGCCCGCCATCGACGCCGTACGGGAGACCGGAACGGCAGTCGCCGAGGTCGCCCTGTGCTACACCTCCGACCTGTCCGACCCGAACGAGCGTCTGTACACGCTGGACTACTACCTCCGCCTGGCCGAGCAGATCGTGCAGGCCGGTGCCCATGTCCTGGCCGTCAAGGACATGGCCGGACTGCTGCGGGCCCCGGCCGCCGCACAGCTGGTGTCGGCGCTGCGCCGCGAGTTCGACCTGCCGGTGCACCTGCACACCCACGACACCGCGGGAGGCCAGCTCGCCACCTACCTCGCCGCGATCCAGGCCGGGGCGGACGCGGTCGACGGCGCCGTCGCATCGATGGCGGGCACGACGTCGCAGCCGTCACTGTCGGCGATCGTGGCCGCGACCGACCACTCCGAGCGGCCCACCGGGCTGGACCTCCAGGCGGTCGGGAACCTGGAGCCGTACTGGGAGAGCGTCCGCAGGATCTACGCGCCGTTCGAGGCCGGCCTGGCCTCGCCGACCGGACGCGTCTACCACCACGAGATCCCCGGTGGCCAGCTGTCCAACCTTCGCACCCAGGCGGTCGCGCTGGGACTCGGCGACCGCTTCGAGGCCATCGAGGCGATGTACGCCGCCGCCGACCGCATCCTGGGCCGTCTGGTCAAGGTCACCCCGTCCTCCAAGGTGGTCGGCGACCTCGCCCTGCACCTGGTCGGCGCAGGAGTGGCGCCGGAGGACTTCGAGGCGACGCCTGACCGGTACGACATCCCCGACTCCGTCATCGGCTTCCTGCGCGGCGAGCTGGGCACCCCGCCCGGTGGCTGGCCGGAGCCGTTCCGCACCAAGGCGCTCCGGGGCCGCGCCGACGCCAAGCCCGTGCAGCAGCTGACCGCCGAGGACCGTACGGGCCTGGAGAAGTCCCGCCGTTCGACGCTCAACCGGCTGCTGTTCCCCGGCCCGACGCGCGACTTCGAGACCCACCGTCAGGCCTACGGCGACACCAGCGTGCTGGACAGCAAGGACTTCTTCTACGGCCTGCGTCCGGGCAAGGAGTACGCGGTCGATCTGGAGCCCGGTGTACGGCTCCTCATCGAACTGCAGGCCGTCGGCGAGGCCGACGAGCGGGGCATGCGCACGGTGATGTCCACCCTGAACGGCCAGCTGCGGCCCATCCAGGTTCGCGACCGGGCGGCGGCCTCCGACGTACCGGTGACGGAGAAGGCGGACCGGGCCAACCCCGGCCATGTGGCGGCGCCGTTCGCCGGCGTGGTGACGCTCGCGGTGGCCGAGGGCGACGAGGTGGAGGCAGGCGCCACGGTGGCCACCATCGAGGCGATGAAGATGGAAGCCACGATCACCGCCCCGAGGGCGGGAAGGGTGTCCCGGCTCGCCATCAACCGGATCCAGCAGGTGGAGGGCGGCGATCTCCTCGTCGAGATCGCGTAATCCGCTCTGGCGGCGGTCGACCCGCAACGCCTCGGCCGGCCCGCCACCGAGCTGTCCGGCGGGGCAGCGGTTCGGATGAATGACGGCCGCTTCATGGGCCGTCATCACAGTGCCCCGGGTACCGAGCGGTTGCTCGTTACCCGGGGCACGGTGCTGACCGGTCAGCGCTGGGTGGCGTCGAGGGCCGTGTCGGGGATCCAGGAGCCGTGGATCATTATCGCCGAGAACAGCCTGTTCGGTCTCTGCACCGACGGCCTCATCGAGGGCGCCGACTGCGATATGGACCTGGGTCTGTCCCGGCTCGGCGACGTACAACTCGACGACATCGCCCTTCTCCTGGCGCGCACGCACTCACGGGTGCCGACCACGTCGTGTCGTGGGATGCGCCCCTGGACCCGGCCGCCGTCGGTGACGTCCGAGCCCGGGCGACTCGCCAGGTGACGGCGTGGGATTCGAGGAACTGGCCGTGACTACGGAGCTCATCGTGAGTGAGCTGGTCACCCATGCGATCCCCTACGCCGCACCGCCCATACGGCTGCGACTGTTGCACGACGCCCGCCTCACCTGCGAGGTCGCCGATGCCAGCAGTACCGCCCCTCGGCTGCGGCATGCCCGGAGCACGGACGAAGCAGGCCGTGGCCTGTTTCTCGTGGCCCAGCTCGCCCATCGTCGGGGTGCTCGGTACACGGCCGGAGGAAAGGTCATCCGGGCCGAACAAGAGATTCCGTAGCCAAGGCGGAACCAAGCGAACATGAATGCCGCCCACCAGGACTCTGATGGGCGGCATTCATGCATCTTGCGACGGAGGTCCGGCCTGTCGCTGCGGACTACGGCGAGTGAACCTGCCCGGCTCAGACCGCCGGCGCCGGGTAGGTCGGGTACTCCACCCCGGACACATGCTGGACGACGCGGATGACCTGGCAGGAGTAGCCGAACTCGTTGTCGTACCACAGGTAGAGGATCGCGTTGTCGCCCTCGACCTTGGTCGCACCCGCGTCGACGATGGAGGCGTGGCGTGAGCCGATGAAGTCGCTCGAGACCGCGTCGGGGGCGCTGATGAAGTCGATCTGGCGCTTGAGCGGCGAGGTCAGCGACACATTGCGGAGGTAGTCGAGGACCTCTTCGCGGGTGGTCTCGCGCGCGAGCTGCAGGTTGAGGATCGCGATCGAGACGTCCGGCACCGGGACGCGGATCGAGCTGCCGGTGATCTTCGCCTTGAGGTCGGGCAGGGCCTTGGCGACGGCCGAGGCGGCACCGGTCTCCGTGATGACCATGTTGAGCGGCGCCGAACGGCCGCGGCGCTCGGACTTGTGGTAATTGTCCAGCAGGTTCTGGTCGTTGGTGAACGAGTGAACGGTCTCCACGTGCCCGCGGAGTACGCCGAACTCGTCCTCCATGGCCTTCAGCGGCGGCACGATCGCGTTGGTGGTGCAGGACGCGCACGACAGGATCTGCTCGTCCGGCTTGATGGTGTCGTGGTTGACGCCATGGACGATGTTGGGGACATCGCCCTTGCCCGGCGCGGTCAGGACCACCTTGTCGATGCCGGGGCGCAGGTGCTTCGACAGGCCCTCGCGGTCGCGCCACTTGCCCGTGTTGTCGATGAGGATGGCGTCCTTGATGCCGTACGCCGTGTAGTCCACCGAGGTCGGGTCGTCGGCGTAGATCACCTTGATCTCGTTGCCGTTGGCTGTGATCGTGCTGTTCGCCTCGTCAACGGTGATCGTGCCCTGGAACTGGCCGTGGATGGAGTCACGGCGCAGCAGCGAGGCGCGCTTGACGAGGTCCCCATCGGCCCGGCCGCCGCCCCCGCGCACGACGATGGCGCGCAGTCGCAGACCGTTGCCCGAGCCGGACTTCTCGATCAGCAGGCGGGCGACAAGACGGCCGATGCGGCCGAATCCGTAGAGGACTACGTCGCGGCCCTCGCCGCGCTCGATCTTGTTGGCGCCCGTGGCGCCGGCAACGGCCTCGGCGGTGAACTCCTCCACCGACAGACCGCGGTCGTCGGTGTTGTATGTCGCGGCGAGCATGCCGATGTCGATCTGGGAAGGGCCGAGATCGAGCGTGGTCAGAGCCTGCAGGAACGGCAGCGTGTCGGTGACCGAGAGTTCCTCGCCGGCGATCTGCCGGGCGAACCGGTGGGTCTTGAGGATGCTGACGACCGACTTGTTCACCAAGGAGCGGCTGTGCAGCAGGACCGTGACGTCCCGCTCCCGGTGCAGCTTCCCGATGATCGGGATCATCGACTCCGCGATCTCCTCGCGGTTCTTCCAGTTGGTGAACGAGTCCTCGTTGACAGTCACAGATTTATCTTTCGAGCTAGGCGGCGCTCATATGCTAACCCCACGCTGCTTCGGCCCTCCGAGCGGTCCCTGGTTCGCCCCCTGCCGCACGGTCCTCGGAGCCCGGGTGCCGACGTGCTGCGCCCGCGAGGCTGTCGGCGCCGCGCTCGCCCATTCCGGTATTCCGAGCCTTTCGGTGATATGTCTCACTGGGGTAGTTTATTGTTCAACCACGTCGAATTGCGTAGCTTGAATCGCGCCGAAAGAAAACGGCGGCTTCCATCGTTCACAACCAAAGAACGATGAACTGTGCAAGGAGGAAAGATCATGAAGAAGCTCATGCGGCGTATCGCGACCACGGGAGTTTCCGCCGCGCTCGTCGGAGGTGCCCTCCTTGCCGCCAGCGGCTCCGCGACTGCGGCCACCCAGCAGGTGAACGCCCACACCCCGGCCCGGGTCGCTGTGGTCGAGCGCCAGGGTGCGCATACCCACCCCGACCCGTGGGTTGCGGGCCAGCTGGCGATGCTCGACCCCTGGATCGCGGATCAGCTGGCGATATTCGAGGCAACCGGAAATCCCGTTCATCAGTACTCCGTGAACGACTGGCACCATGTCGTCCGAGCGCACGCGGATATCCCGTACGAGGGCCCGCGCCGCTGATCTTTTCACCACCGTGGTGGTGGTTCGGCGGGCGCGCCCGTGTCAGAAGTCAGAGGCGTCCGGCCGGCCGCACATGCCGCAGACGGCCAGACGCAGGGCACAGCCCGCCGTGCTGTACGTGGTGAAGGACCGCACGGCGTATCCGACCCTGAACCGGCCCGACCGGCTCAACGCGGTCGACCCCCGTATGCCCGGCGAACTCGCCGCGGCGGTACGGCGTGCGGGCGCCGACCCGGAGGTCCAGGTCATCGTGCTGCAGGGAGCGGGGCGGGCCTTCTGTTCGGGGTACGACCTGAAGATCTACGCGGAGGACGGGCAGGGCACCCAGGGCTCCGGTACCGGGACGGGGTGTGGGACCCGACCCAGGACTTCACGATGATGAAGCGGTCTTCACGATGATGAAGCGGTTCACCGGCGACTATTTCTCGTTGTGGCGGTCGCTGAAGCCCGCCATCGCCAAGGTGCACGGCCATGCGGTCGCCGGCGGCAGCGACATCGCGCTCTCCTGCGACGTCGTGATCATGGCGGAGGACGCCCGGATCGGCTACATGCCCGCGCGGGTGTGAGGCTGCCCGACCACGGCGATGTGGGTGTACCGACTGGGCGCCGAACCCGCCAAGCGCATGCTGCTCACCGTCGACGGACGTACGGCCGCCGATTGGGGACTGGTGCTGGACGCCACACCGGCCGACGAACTGGACGCACGCGTCGCGACGCTGGCCGACCGGACGGCCAGTGTGCCGGTATGCCGGTGAACCAGCTGGCCATGCAGAAACTGATGATCAATCAGGCGTACGGCAACATGGGGCTGCACGGCACCCAGATCCTCGCCACGTCGTTCGACGGCATCACCCGGCACTCGCCGGAGGGCCGCTGGTTCCAGGAGTTCGCCGCGACCCACGGCTTCCACGAGGCGGTCAAGTGGCGCGACACGGGCCGCTGGATCCCCGACGGCGGCGGCCCGGTCCCCACCGCGGCGCGCAGATGATGAAGTGCCTGGAGGCCGGTCGGCTCCAGGTTGCCGCCCGTCCACTGGGCGTGGGGCGGGCGGCACTGGAGGACGCTCTGGCGTACGCGCAGGAGCGGGAGTCGTTCGGCAAGCCGATCCGGCAGCAACAGTCGATCGGCAACTACCTGGCGGACATGGCCACTTCGCTGACCGCGGCGCGCCGGCTCACCCTCTACGCGGCGCACGAGGCGGAAGCGGGACGGCGCGTGGACATGGAGGCGGGGATGGCCGAGCTGTTCGCCTCCGAGACGGCCATGCAGATCGACCTCAACGCCGTCCGTATCCACGGAGGTTACGGCTACTCCACCGAGTTCGACGTGGAACGCTACTTCAGAGAAGCGCCGCTGATGATCGTCGGTGAAGGCACGAACGAGATCCAGCGGAACGTGATCGCAAGCCGGCTGGTGAAGCGAGGAGGCCTCGACCCATGAGGCGTGAGGGGTCCCGCTCGTCGGGCAGAAGCCCGCCGGGCGGCCGTCGTGTGGCCGCCACGGTCCCCTGCGTGGCCGCGCAGGTCAGTTCCCGCCGAACACCGGGTGCATAGGTTTCCGGCAATCCCTGCGAGGTGTGAGGCGAAAGGAGGCGACCCCGTGGAGGAAAACAAGTACGACACGTGTGTGGTCGGCGCGGGACCTGCGGGTCTGGCGGTCGCGAGGGCGCTGGCGGAGCGAAATCTTCCCTATACCCATGTCGAACGCCACTCCGGGCCGGGAGGCCTGTGGGACATCGACAACCCCGGCAGCCCCATGTACGAGTCGGCCCATTTCATTTCCAGCAGGACGCTCTCCGGATTCGGTGGATTTCCGATGCCGGATCATTTCGCGGACTATCCGTCGCACCGGCAGATCCTTTCCTACCTGACGTCGTTCGCGGAGTCGTACGGACTGATGGACCGGATCGAGTTCGGAGTGGAAGTCCGCGACGTGGTGAAGAACGCGGACGGTACCTGGACGGTCGTCCGGTCCGACGGGCGGGAGAGCGTGCACGGGCGGGTTGTCGTGTGCACCGGCGCGCAGTGGCACCCCAACATCCCGGATCTTCCGGGGAACTTCACCGGGGAGATCCGCCACACCCTCACCTACCGGAGCAGCGATGAACTGCGCGGCAAGCGGGTGCTCGTCGTGGGCGCCGGGAACTCCGGGTGCGACATCGCCTGTGACGCGGCCCGTGCCGCCGACCATGCGGTGATCAGCATGCGCCGTGGCTACTGGTTCATACCCAAGCACCTTTTCGGACGGCCGGTGGACACGATCGCCGCCCATGGACCGCACCTGCCGATGTGGCTGCAGCAGAAACTCTTCGGTGCCATCCTGCGGCTCATCAACGGCGATCCGCGCCGGCTCGGCCTGCAGAAACCGGACCACAAGCTCTTCGAGACCCACCCCGCCATCAACTCGATGCTGATCCACCACCTTCAGCACGGCGACATCGCGGCCAGGCCCGGGATCGCCCACGCCGACGGCAGGACGGTCCACTTCACCGACGGCACCAGCGACGACTTCGACCTGATCCTGCTGGCGACCGGGTACGTCCACAAGGTTCCGGTCGCCCAGCGGTACTTCGGCAGTGAACAGCACCCGGATCTGTACCTGTCGGCCTTTTCCAGGGAACACGAGGGGCTGTTCGGCGTCGGCTTCGTGGAGACGAACTCAGGCGCCTACCAACTCTTCGACACTCAGGCGCAGTTGATCGCCGGGTTCATCCAGGACACGGTGCTGGGCCTGCCGACCGCAGAGCGATTCTCCCGAATGATCCGCAGCGACCGGCCCGACCTGTCCAGTGGCCTGAAGTTCGTCGACTCGCCACGCCACACCGGTTACGTCGACAGCGCGGCCTTCGCGAAGTACCTCGCGAAGGCCGCGGCCGAGATGGGCTGGCGCACGGAAGGCCTGCCGCCGTGTGTCACGCAGGTCCGGCAGCAGGCGGTGGCGTCATGACGTACGACTTCCGGGACAAGGTCATCGCCGTGACGGGCGGTGCGGGCGGCATCGGCAGTGCGCTGTGCCACCGCTTCGCCTCCGGCGGTGCCCACTGCGTGGTCGTCGACATCGACGAGAGGCGCGCCGAACTCGTCGCCGCCGGACTTCCGGGTACGGGCCACACGGGCATCGGGGTCGACCTGCTGGACCGCACAGCGGTGGAACAGCTCTTCGACCACGTCGCCACCACCCACGGCCGTCTGGACGTCCTGGTCAACAACGTCGGCATGACCAGTGCCGAACGGTTCGACGTGCGCAGCGTAGAGAGCATCGAGCGGGAGATCGACCTCAACCTGCTCTCCCCGTTGGTCACAACGCGCATCGCCATCCCGCTGCTGAGGGCCTCCGGCGACCCCCGGGTGATCACGACGGTCTCCCTCGGCGGGATCTTCCCGCTCGGGGAGACCCCCATCTACACCGCTTCGAAGTTCGGGCTGCGCGGAGCGATGCTCGCCATCGCACTGGATCTGCGGGACAAGGGCATCCGGGCCGGGTCCGTGCTGCCCTCGGCGACCGACACCCGCATGCTGCGCCAGGAGGCCGTGGACGGCGGAAACTCCATGCAGTTCCAGGACCCGCCGCAACAGCCGGCCGATGTCGTGGCCGCAGCCGTGAGCCTGCTGGACAGGCCACGCCTGGAGGCGTACCCGCGCCCCGGCGAGTCCTGGCTGGTACGGATCGCGATGCTGGCACCGAACCTGCTGCCCAGGCTCTTCCCGCTGTTCCGCAGGCGCGGCGAGCGCGGCATGGCCCGCTACCTGGAGGATCTGCGCCGCCGAGGGCTGGCACGGCGGACCGACGGCCGCTGGGAACTGGTGGAGGAAGCATGAACGCAACGACCACGGAAGCACTGCGCGTCGTCAACCCCGCGACCGGCGAGACGATCACCACGCTGCCCGCCGCGAGCGCGCGCGATGTCGCGGAGGCGTCGGCGCGGGCGCAGCGGGTGTTCGATGGCGGGACCTGGGCCCGGCGGGCACCGCGCGAGCGCGCTGCAGTGCTGCTGCGCCTGGCCGACCTCATGGAACGCGACGCCGACCTCCTCGCCCGGCTGGACAGCGAGGACGCGGGCAAACCGATCACCGAATGCCGGACCGGCGACGTCCCGGGGGCGATCGAATCGATCCGATGGTTCGCGGAGGCGGCCGACAAACTCTTCGGGCGCCTGGCCCCGACCGGGCACGAGCACCTCGGGCTGGTGAGCCGGGAACCCGTCGGAGTCACCGCCGCGATCCTGCCGTGGAACTACCCCTTGGCGATGGCCGCATGGAAGGTGGGTCCCGCGCTCGCCGCGGGCAACTGCCTGCTGCTCAAACCCGCAGAGGCCACCCCCCGGTCCGCCCTGCACCTCGCCGACCTGGCATCGGAGGCGGGCCTTCCGGCCGACGTGCTCACGGTGCTCCCCGGCCACGGCCCTGTCGCGGGCACCGCCCTCGCCCGTGATCCGCTGGTGGGCGCGTTGTCGTTCACGGGCTCCACCGCCACCGGGCGCCGCATCCTGGCCGACGCCGCGGAGACCAACTTCAAAAGGGTCTCCCTGGAGATGGGCGGCAAGAGTCCTCAGATCCTGATGGCCGACGCGCTCGGCTTCGGCGACGAACTGATCGACAACATGATCGAGGCCGCGTTCCTGACGATGGGCCAGAACTGCACGGCCGGCTCCCGCATCCTCGTCCACCGGGACATCGGCGACGAGGTCCTGGACCGGTTCACGACCGCGGCCGAGGCACTGGTCGTCGGAGATCCGGCCAGGCCGGAGACACGCATGGGACCTCTGATCAGCCGCACGGCCCGGGACCGGATCGCCGCCGCCGTGGACGAAGCCGTCGCCTCCGGCGCGCGGGCCCACACCGCCGGCCTGCCCCAGGGCCTGCACCCGCACGGCGCCTACTACCCGCCGACGATCGTCACCGCGGCACCCGAGGACAGCAAGGTCATGACCCGTGAGCTGTTCGGGCCGGTCGTCACCGTCCGGACGTTCACCACCGAAGAGGAAGCGATCCGGCTGGCGAACGCCACCGAGTACGGTCTCGCCGCCTCCGTCTGGACCCGCGACCTGGACACCGCCCTGCGCCTGTCCCGCGGCATCCAGGCCGGAGTGGTCTCCGTCAACGCCTACAGCGAGGGCGACATCACCACCCCCTTCGGCGGCTGGAAGCAGTCCGGATTCGGCGGCGCGGAGAAGTCCACCACCGCCTTCGAGCAGTGGACCAGACAGAAGACGGTCTGGATCCGCACCCGCTGATCGCGCCTTCCCGCGCTCAGCCGCCGATGATCCCGTTCTGCTCCAGGGCCTGCTCGCGCAGCTGCAGCGGAGTCATGCCGTGCCACCGGTGCACCGCCCGCCGCAGCGCGCGCACATCGGAGAAGCCCGCCCTCCGGCCGATGTCACGCAGCGTCAGTTCCCGCCGCCGCAAGAGCTGTTCGACCCGCTCGCGGCGCACCCCGTCGACGACCGCCTCGTAGGTGGTACCGCACTCGGCGAGACGCCGGCGCAGCGTGCGCTCGCTGGAGGCATGTCGGCGGGCCTGCTCGATGAAGGAGGGAACCTGCGGGAGGCTCTGCGCGATGGAGATCTCCAGCACCTCCAGCAGGTCCTGCTGATCGCGACGGGACGTCGTCTGCTGCTCCAGCAGTTCCAGCACTTCGGCACAGGTGACGGGGTCGCGGCCCGGCATGGACCGGTGAATCCACGGCGCGGGGAACACCATGCGGTTGCCGGCCGTGCCGAAGCGCACCGGGCAGCGGAACAGTTCGCTGAAGGGGCGTGTGTCGCGCGGCGCCGGAAAGGCGAACTCGACGCTCTGCGGGGCGAACTCGGGACCGCAGCTCAGCCGGGTGAGCGTGACGACGCTGGCGAACGCCTCCTCGGCCAGGAAGACGGCGACCGCCGGATCGAGGGCGGGGTCGGGCAGTTCGGCCCGCAGCACATAGCCGGCGTCCTCCGCCGTCGCCGACCAGACCACCATCGCTCCGGAGAGGTTCTGGTAGCGCACGCCGGTCTCGATGGCGTCCCGCAAGGTGTCGGAGGCCATCTGGGCGAACCCCAGGAGCCCCCATGCGGTGAGGTGCTGCGCGGCTCCCACCCGCAGGCCCAGATGCTCGTCACCCGTGAGTTCCACCGCCCGCCGGATGACGGCGCTGCCCTGCCGGTAGGAGACGCGCAGCGCGGCCGAGCGCATCACCGCCTCGTCCAGGCCCACCTGCGCCAGCAGGGGCTGGAGGTCGACGCCGTACCCGTCGGCCACCAGGGCGAGGTAACGCAGGATGTTCGGCTGGATGGTCGCCGAGGTGCTGCGGCTGGTTCCCGGCGGGTGCGGCGGGGCGGAGCTGTCGGACATCGCGTTCCTCACGAGCAGGGCGTTGCTCGCTCCACAGTAGGCAGCAGGACCCCAGCCGTCGCGCGCGTGGCCGCGGCGGTCCCCGATCTGGCCCCTGGCGTCCTGTGTCCCGTCCCCGCGATCTCCCTACGGTTGCGGCACCCTCGCACCCCGATCCGTCGGTGACCCGTGAAACGAAGGTCTACTATGACGTTTTCCCTGCGCACCCCGGCTCCGAAGCAGCTCGTGGAGACGGACCTGCACGCGCGGGCCCGGCGGGCCACGGCGGCCGTGTTCGCCGCCCAGGGAGCGGCCGTGGCCGCCGTGTCCACCACGGTGCCGGCCGTGGAGCGGCAGCTGGGCCTGTCCCCTCTGACAATGACCGCGCTCACTGTCGCCCTCGCCCTGGCGGCGGGCGCAGGCAGTTTCGCCGGGCTCGCCGCGGTGCGGCGTCTGGGCGCGGTCGCTGTCATGCGCGGTGCGGCCCTTGTGGCCGCCGGCGCCCTGCTGATCGTCGGACGGGCTCCGGACCCGGCCGTGGCCACCGCCGGGTACCTCCTGCTCGGACTGGCTCTCGGCGGCATCGACGTCTCGGCGAACACCCGGGCAACCGCCGTCGAACTCCACTACGGCCGCAGCATCTTCGCGTCCTTCTACGCGGCCTGGAGCGCCGCCGGGGTCACCGGCGCACTCCTGACGGCCGGCATGGCCCGCCTGGGGTGGCCGGTGGCCGACGTCCTGACGGTGCATGCCGCGCTGGTGGCGGCCCTCGCGCTGACCGTCCGCGCGCACCGACTCGCCGCACCCGAGACGTCGCAGCCGGCCGCCGGACGCCGACCGGCACCTCAGGGTCGCGGCCTGTGGGCAAGGCTCGCCCCGTTCGGATGCGTCCTCCTGGTCGCCTACGTCGTCGACTCCACGGTCTCCGCCTGGTCGACGGTGTATCTCCACCGCACCCTCGGCGCCTCGCCGGCCGCCGCCCCCCTGGCCTACGCCGCCTATCAGGTGGGCACCGTCACCGGCCGGGCATGCGGCGACCGCCTCGTGCGCAGGATCGGACCGGCCGCGGTCGTCCGTACTGCCACACTCTTCACGGCCGCCGCCCTGGCCGGACTGGCCGCGGCTCCCGGGTGGCCGTACGCGGTCCTCGCCGCGGGGTGCGCGGGCCTGGGCGTCGCCGTGCTGGTACCGCTGTGCCTCGCCTCCGCCGGCCGTCTGCGCCCCGATGCCGCCGAGGACGTGCTGGCCCGGCTGAACGCCTTCAACTATGCCGGTGTGCTCTTGGGGGCGGGGGTCAGCGGAGCACTGGGCGCCACGGGCCTGTTCCGTCTGGCGTACGCCGTGCCGGCCGGTCTGGCCCTGGTGCTGCTGACGACGGCACGTCACTTCGGCGCATCGCCCGGTGCTGCCTCGACCCGCGTAGGCGGTTAGACCGCTCACGTCAGTCGAGGTCGAGGAGCCCCCTGCGGACGGCCTCCGACACGGCTGCCGCCCTGTTCTCGACGCTCAGCTTCCGGTAGATGCGTACGAGGTGCGTCTTGACGGTCGCCTCGCTGAGGAACAGGGATTGCGCGATGGCCCGGTTGCTGCGGCCCTCCGCCATCAGCCGGACGACCTCGATCTCGCGTCCGGTCAACTCGTGGTCGGGACTGACCACTTGGCCGACGAGTGCGCCGACGACCTCGGAGGCAAGGGCCATGATCCCGGAGGCCGCGCCACGGACGGCCCGGAAGAGTTCCTCGGGCGGACCTGCCTTCAGGACGTAGCCGCGCGCGCCCGCCTCCAGTGCGCGCACGACGTCGGTGCGGCCGGAGTAGCTGGTCAGCATCAGTACAGGTACGTCCGGCGCTGCCGTCGCCAGCCGGCGGACCGCCTCGATACCGTCGATTCCGGCTCCCGGGCCGGCGAACCGCAGGTCCATCAGCACGACGTCCGGCGCCAGCCGGCCGGCAAGGCGCACGGCCTCCTCGCCGCTCTCCGCTTCCGCGATCACGTCGAAGTCCGGTTCGCCCTCCAGCAGGGCCCGCAGCCCCGCCCGTACCACGGCGTGATCGTCCGCGATCAGCAGGCGGATGGGTGCGGCGGTCATCCCGCGGTCGCCGAGGTCATGGGCGCGAGAGGGCGGGCTGCCGGATGCGCGGGCACGGCGGCCCGGACCCGGGTGCCACGGCCCGGCACGCTGGTGACCTCCAGATCACCGCCCCATTCGCGCAGCCGGGCCCGTGCCGCGGGGAGGCCGAAGCCGCGGTTCGGCCGGGCGGCTGAGCGGGCGAGGGCGGGGTCGAAGCCGACGCCGTCGTCGCAGACGTCGAGTTCGACCCGGTCTGCATGGTGGTGGAGGGTGACGAGCACGTTCACCGCGTGTGCGTGCTCGCGCGCGTTCGCCAGCGTGCTCTGCGCGACGCGGAACAGGGTGGCGGCGGCCTGCTCGTCCAGCAGGGGGCGATCGTCTCCCACGGAGCGGAACCGCACCCGCGCCCCGGTGCCGTCCTTCCCGGCCTGGGCACACAGCAGACGCAGCGAGCCTTCGAGCCCGGCTTCGGCGACGGCGGAGGGGGTGAGCCCCTGGATGATCCGGCGGGTCTCGGTGAGATTGGCGTCCAGCCCGTCGGCGACCGCACGGACCCGGGTGCGGGCCACAGTCGGCCGCTGCTCCCAGTCCCGCTCGGCCGCCTGGAGCAGCATCAGACCGGCGGCGAGTTCCTGGGCCAGCGTGTCGTGCAGATCCCGGGCGATACGTGTGCGCTCCGCGAGCATGCCCGCCCGGCGCTGCTGCTCGGCCAGGACGTCGCGCGTACTCTGCAACTGCTCCACGAGACGTCGGCGTTCGGTGGCGTCCCGCTGCTGCATGCGGTACAGGGCCAAGGTGCTCCAGACGGCCGCCACGGGGATCAACCCCATCTCCGGGTCGAACCGGTCCGTCGTCCGGATCAGTTGCCCGCCCAGCACGACGGTGATCACGGCCACCGCAACGACGGCCGAACGGCCTCCCAGCGCACGCAGGGCCGCACACGCCAGCGGAACACCGCACCAGGCGTACGCGGTGGTCAGCGGCGCCGGGGCGAGAAGGACGAGAACTCCCCACAGGATGAGCAGCACCGAGACCCAGGCGCACCGGCCGAGCGGACCAAGCCGGTTCCACAGGGCCAGACCGGCCGTGTACACCAGAGCCAGCAGACCGCTGACGGTGACCATGTCCCAGCACAGCGCGCTGCGCATACTGACGAACCGCATGACGGCGGCGCCGACGACGAGGAAGAACACGAGGTGCGGGGCGTGTTCGAGCGTGAACCGCCTGCCGCGGACCGTCGGTGCTTCATGGGCGGGAGCGCGGTCGGGCACGGCAGATTCCCCTGGACGGACTGATCCACTCGGAAGGACGTCCGAGTCTATCCGCGCGCTGTATGACCGATGTGAAGAGCGGGGCTGCCGGCCTGCGGGGGAGCCGTGCCGACAGCCCCGCAGACGCTAGGCGCCCGGATGCAGGCCCAGCCAGCCGGGCGTGGGGTCACCCTTGACCTCGCCGAAGTACAGGGCGAACGTCTGCTTCCAGCGCTCCACCTGGGCGCGGTCGGCCATGAAACGGGGGAACCCGTCGATGTGCGCGTCGGGATACTCCCAGATCGGCTTCAGAGCCGCCGCGGGAGTGATGTCGGTACGCACGGACCAGCCGTTGAAGGACGCCTGCTGCTGGGTGGTGGACAGCTGCCAGTTCAGGTAGAGCTTGGCCGCGGTCGGGTTCTTGGCCTGCTTCAGGATCGCGGCCCGCTGGCCCCAGGCCATGAACGGGTGTCCGTCGGCGACGACGAAGCGGGTGGGGGACGACGCAGGCGCGGCCAGTGAGCCCGAACCGCCGATGCCGATCGCCTTCTGGCCGCCGCGGACCGCGTCGCCCGGGGAGTTGCTGCCCCGCGCGAACCGCACGTCCTGGGCGGCGAGAGCGGCCACCCAGTCCCAGCCGTACCTCTGGGCGTACAAGGAGTAGAGGTAGAGGACCGCGTCGTCGTCGTGCGGGTAGGACGACGCGATCTTTCCCTTCCACTTCGGGTCGGTCAGATCGAGCGGAGTGCGCGGCGCGTCCGAGCCGACCGCGGCGGCGGAGTACATGAAGCTGAAGGCGATCGCCCCGATCGCGACCCAGGCGCCCTGCGGATCCTTGAAGCCGTCGTACACCTTCGAGAACCCGGCGGGCTTGTAGCGCAGCAGCCGGCCCTGCTCCTTCCAGCGCACGAAATCCTGCAGGGTCTGCAGCTGTACGACATCAGGGACGAGGGTGCCCGTGGCGAACTGGTTGTCCACGCGGACGTCGTGGTACTTGCTGTAGTCGACGACGAGCGTCAGGTCGATGCCCGGGAAGCGCTTCAGGAAGGCTGCCTTGGTGGCGTCCTGCTGCGTAGGGGTGTCGCCGCCGGCGTAGATGACGAGCTTGCTGCCTTCCGCGAGGGCGGCCTGGTACAGCTCGTCGAGCGTCCGGCTCTCCTCGGCCCCCGAGGCACCTCGGGACGCGGCGGGGGAGGCGGCTGCCGGGACCGCGTTCGCGCCGAGCGCTCCGATTCCGAGGGCGGCACCGGCTCCGGTGGTGAGGACACGTCGTCTGCTGAGGAAGCTGGACACGCTGCGGAGACCTCTCTGATGGGGGTGATGTTCCGGGGCCCGGCGCCATGGGCGGTGTTGATTCTGGTTGTCCCGGGCAGATCTCCGCGTCGCCCGAACGGAGCGACGGGCGTGCTTCAGGTGGAATGGGCGTTCAACCGAACGGTTGAACGCCCATGGCTCCTCGTGCCCTGTGGCCTCAGCCGTGCGGACCCGTCGACTCCCGCACCACCAGTGAGAACGGGCCGACGAACTCCTCCTGCTCCGCGCGCGGCCCGGTCTCCTCGATCCGTCGGACCAGGAGTGCCACCGCCCGCTCGGCCATCGTGTCGTGGTCGGGGTCGAGAGTGGACAGCGAGGGAACGAGGAACTCGCTCTCCTCCACGTTGTCGAAGCCGATGACCTTGACCTGATCGGGCACCCGGATCCCCGCATCGGCCAGGCCGCGCAGCACCCCCATGGCGACGGTGTCCGTCACACAGAACACGCCGTCGTGGTCGAGGCCGCTGCGGGCCATCTCGTGGGCGCAGAGCGCGCCCTCGCCCATGGTGAGCGCCGCCACGGTGCGCACCAGGCAGGGGTCCACGGGCAGGCCCGCGCCCTCCAGGGCCTCCCGGTAGCCGGTGTACCGCAGGCTCGACACATCGACCTCCTCGCCCATCCGTCCGCACACGATCGCGATGCGCCGGCAGCCGCGCTCGATCAGGTGGCGGGTCGCCGCGCGGGCAGCTTCGACATTGGGCATGGCGACATGGTCCACGGGACCGCCGAAGATCCGCTCGCCCAGGATGACGACCGGGTGGTCCACCTTGAACCACTCGGCATCCGCGGGTCCCATGCCCACGGTGGCGAGGATGAGACCGTCGTACAGGCGGTTGCGCGAGAGGGACAGCGCCTCCAGCTCGTTCTCCCGCAGCGCGCCGGTCTGCTCGACGCTCACCCGGAGGCCGTACCGTTCGGCCGTGGTGATGATGGCGGCGGCCAGCCGGCCGTAGTAGGGCCGGTTCACCTCGGGGACGGCGAGGCCGATGGTTCCGGTGCGGCCCTTGCGGAGATTGCGGGCGGCCACGTTGACGCGGTAGTCGAGCCGGCCCATCGCCTCGAGGACTTTCTCACGCGTTGCGGGGCGCACGTTCGGGTGGCCGTTGATCACGTTGGAGACGGTCATCGCCGAGACACCGGCCGCCTTCGCCACGTCCTGGATGGTCGTCACGCCTCACTCCTGCTCCACGTCCTGGGCAAGACGGTAGAGGGCCGCACCGTGGGCGGGCAGGTCGACGCTCAGGCTGTGGCCGTCGTGCGGGGTGTCGGTGCGGGTCCACAGTTCCCGGAGGCGGTCGTCGGGACGGGCGCCGAGGGAGCCGAGCGGGACGGTGACGCGCTCGGGGGCATCGGCCAGGGAGAACACGGCTGCGTAGCGGGTGCGCCCGTCGGTGTCGCCGGCGGTCCACAGGACGAGGTCTCCCTCGCGCAGGACCTCACGGTTGTCGGTGCTGTGCCACAGGACGGCGAGCGCTTCGTCGTTGGTGAGCAGCTCGATCGTCTCCGGCGGGCTGGTGGGCAGGTCGCCGCCCATCATCAGCGGGGAGCGGGAGATCAGCCACAGCGTCAGCAGGCTGATCTGCTCGGCGCGGGTGAGCCGGCAGAGCCGGTCGTCGCCCCGTTCGGCCCGGATGCCGATATGGCCGAGGGGCAGCATGTCGGAGTCCGCCCAGCCGCCCGCGGCGGAGCCGCCTGTCGCTACTGTGCCCTGCCACGGGGCCCACCGGGCCATGCGGGCGAACTGGGCCTCGACGTCCTCCCACCGGTCCCACAGGTCGTCGCAGACGCGCCACATGGTGGCGGTGTCCCGCAGGTGGGCGAGGTGTGCGAGGGAGACGTCGGTGCCGGGGGACAGGCTCAGCTCGATGGGCCGGCCGCTGCGCGCGATGGCCCGGGCGTAGGCGGAGATCTCCCGCTCGTGGTAGGGGAAGAGCATGTCGTCGGCCTTGATGAAGTCGACGCCCCACCGGGCGAATTGGGCGACCTGTGAGTCGTAGTACGCCTGGGCGCCCGGGTGGTCGTGGTTCAGGCCGTAGTTGTCGGAGTTCCAGGGACAGACGGAGCCGGTGTCGGCGATCTCGTCGGCGGTCCAGCCGGTGCCCGCCACGGGCAGGCGGGCGGCGACGGCGCGGCGTGGAATGCCCCGCATGATGTGCAGGCCGAAACGCAGCCCGAGTCGGTGTACGCGGTCGGCCAGTGGTCCGAAGCCCGCGCCGTTCGCCGCAGAGGGGAACCGGTTCGGAGCGGGGAGCTGGCGGCCGTGGTCGTCGAGGATCAGCGGGGCGTCCGGGTTGTAGCCATGGGCGCGGGCGGTGGGCTCGTACCACTGGATGTCCACGACGACCGTGTCCCAGCCGTGGGCCAGCATGTGCTCCTGCAGGAAGGCCGCGTTGGCGAGGACCTCTTCCTCGGTGACGGTGGTGCCGTAGCAGTCCCAGCTGTTCCAGCCCATCGGAGGACGCAGATGCCGCTCGGGGATCGGGCGTGCGGACCGGGTCATGCTTGATCGTCTCCTATGTGTACGGGTGCGCAGAACGCTGAAGGAGGAGGCGAGAGTTCGCAGACGAGCGCGGACAGCCGCGGTGGTCAGGCCATCGGGGCCCGGAGCGTCAGGAACGAGTGCGGCGGCAGAGTCAGGGTCAGGCCCCGATCGGTGACGGTGAGAGCGTCGAAGGGGCGAGGGGCGACCGCGGTCGGCGCGTCCGGGGTGTTGTGGGCCTGGAGCCGGCCGGCCGTCAGCAGGCGGGCGGTCGGCTCGCCGACGGAGCCGCCGCGCAGGTCGAGCGTCACCTCGGCGGCCTCCTCGGCGTCCAGGTTGGACAGCGAGACGAGGAGCGTGCCGTCCTTGACGCTGGCGGAGGCGGACAGGGTGTCGAGTTCGGTGTCCCCCACGCGCCGGCGGGCGTCGTCCGTACGTAGATGGACGGTCAGCGAGGTGGCGTCCTGGTGGCCCTTGTTCATCTCGAACACGTGGTAGGTCGGGGTCAGCACCAGTGCCTCGCCGTCGGTGAGGAGCATCGCCTGGAGGACGTTCACGGTCTGCGCGATGTTGGCCATATAGAGGCGCTCGGCGTGCCGGTGGAAGACGTCGAAGTGCGTACTCGCCACAAGCGCGTCGCGCAGGGTGTTCTGCTGGTACAGGAAGCCGGGGTTGGTGCCCGGTTCGACGTCCCACCAGGTGCCCCACTCGTCCAGGACGAGACCTACCGTGCGTGCGGGATCGTAGACGTCCATGACTGTGGAGTGACCGGTGAGGATGCGGTCGATGCGGCGGGCCGACAGCATCGTGCGGTAGTAGTCGTCGGTGTCGAAGCCGGTGGCGCTGCCCTTGGACTCCCAGGGGCCGGACAGTGTGTAGTGGTGGACGGAGATGCCTTGGAAGAAGTTCTTCGGGGTGGCCTCGCAGCCGAAGCAGCTGATCTGCTGCATCAGCGTCTCGGTCCACTTGTAGTCGTCGTCGGACGCGCCCGAGGCGATGCGGTAGAGCTTGTTGTCGCCGTGGTCCCGGCAGTACGTGGCGTACTGCCGGGCCAGGTCGGCGGAGTACTCGGCGCGCATGTTGCCGCCGCAGCCCCACGTCTCGTTCCCGATGCCCCAGAACTTCACGCGCCAGGGCGCCTCGCGGCCGTTGGCCCTGCGCAGCCGCACCATCGGGCTGTCGCCGTCACGCGTCAGGTACTCGACCCACTCGCTCATCTCCTGCACGGTGCCGCTGCCCACGTTGCCGCTGATGTACGGCTCGGCGCCGAGCAGTTCGCACAGGGCCATGAACTCATGGGTGCCGAAGTGGTTGTTCTCCTCGACGTCGCCCCAGTGCGTGTTGACCATCCTGGGCCGCCGGTCCCTCGGCCCGATGCCGTCCTTCCAGTGGTACTCGTCGGCGAAACAGCCGCCGGGCCAGCGCAGGTTGGGGATGTTCAGGGCGCGCAGGGCCTGCACGATGTCGAGGCGGATGCCGCTCTCGTTGGGTACCGGCGAGTCCTCTCCGACCCAGAAGCCGCCGTAGATGCAGCGGCCGAGGTGCTCGGCGAAATGGCCGTACAAATGGCGGCTGATCCTCGGACCCTCGATGTCGAGGTTGATGACCGCGGTGGCAGTGGGCACGGGCGCACTCCGGCGTGAGATCCTTTGTATCGATAAAAAAGCTCCCATCGTGCGACGGACGCGTCAAGAGAGAGGCGTGGGATGGTTGTTGCCGGGCCGCCGTCACGGGCGTCGGCCACGTGTCCGGCTCACCGTTCGACGAGGTGCGCGAGGCGGTCCGGGGTCGGCCGGAGCAGGCCGTCGCGGAGGGCGAGAGCCGTGGCCTCGGCGCGGGAGGCGGCGCCCGTCCTGCGGGAGCAGATGCTCGACATGGCTGTGCACGGTCCGCGGCGAGAGGAACAGCGCCTGCGCGATGGCCTGGTTGGTCTGTCCGGTGGCGGCCAGAGTGAGCACCTCCGGCTCCTGCGGACTGAGTCCGTACGGCAGTTCGGTGGGCGTCTCGTGCACCAGCGTCAAGTCCGCCCTCATGCCGGGGCCCGCCCGTGTCGGCGAAGGCGCGTGCCAGACGGTGGAACTCCCCGCCCTCCAGTACCCGAGGGCGGTCCCTGCCGGGGAGGTCGACGGCTCCGCCCGCGGTCACCAGGCTCGCCGCGCGCTCCTTCGCGAGGCCGTGCAGGTCGCCGACCCGCGCCACAGGGTCGGCGAGTGCCGCGAGGGCAGGCATGACGGCGGCGAGCAGTCGGCGTGCCTCGGTGTCGTAGGCGTCGGCGCCGGCCGTGGAGAGGTGCACCACGAGCCAGGCCTCGGCCCCGGTGGCACCGGAAGCCTGTACGGCGGCCTGAGTACCGACAACTGGACGGCGTACGCCGAACTCGTGGCGGACGGCGAACTCGATGCCCGGGTCAGCGTGCTGCTGCTGCCCGCCCCGATGGGCGGCTCCGCCGACGACCTCCGCAAGGGCCTGGCCGAGCTGAGCCGCCCAGAGGCGGCCGACCCACGGCTGCTCAGCGCCATCGGCGTCAAGATCTTCGGCGACGGGGTGCCGCCGAACCGTACGGCGTGGCAGGACTTCGCGGACGACTGGAAGGGCACCATCGAGTCGGGCAAGGCAGCCGACCTGTGCGTCCTGGACCGGCCGCTGCTGGACCTCGACCCGCACGAGATCACACAGGTGCAGGTGGACCTGACCGTCTTCGACGGACGCGTGGTCTTCGAACGCCGGGCCACGGGGACCGTCTGACCGGTGGGCGTGGCACCGGGACCGTCTGACCGGTGGGCGTGGCACCGGGACCGTCTGACCGGTGGGCGTGGCACCGAGCACACCTGACCTGTGGGGCGCGGTCACCAGCCGGTCAGCAGCAGGTGATTGACGAGCAGGGCGAGAACGGCCTGAGCCGTGAGCCAGGCTCGGGGCCGGGTGAGGTACGCGCAGGCCGGCAGCAGCCACATCGCGAACGGCAGCCAGATGCGCTCCGTCTCCGCCTTGCTCATCCCCGACACATCGGCCACGAGCAGGGCGGCGAGCGTGGCGAACACGAGCACGGCGAGGCGTGTCTCCGGGGTGGCGGGCACACGCGCACGGACCGAGGGGATCACGGTGGCGGCGGCCCGTCGTAGCCCTGCCACCGTGGCAGGTCCCACGATGACAACGGTGCAGGCGAGGTTCGCCCAGATCCAGTAGCTGTAGGGGCGGGCGCCTCCGATGCCCTGGTAGTAGCGGCGCACCAGGAGGGGGTACGCCTCCCACCAGTCGAAGCCCGCCACGGTGAACGCGACCGGGACGACGGCCAGCCCGGCGAGGAGAAAGGGGAGGGGACGAAGCCGTCGGGTTCCGAGCACGAGGACGGCGCCCGCGATCACGGCGAACAGGGTGAGGCCGTAGGAGAGATAGACGGTGAGGCCGAACAGGAGTCCCGACGCGAGTCCCGCGGCCCCCGGCCGTGAGCCCGTCACCGCCAGGGCGAGGAACGCCACGGCCCAGGCGGCCACTGCTGAGAAGTACCCGTCCGCGGAGGTGCCCACCCATACGGCGGCGGGCGCGAGGACCAGGAAAGGCGCGGCGTGGCGGGCGAGCGCCTCACCGGCCAGCGCCCGTACGCCGATGAGGACAGCGACCGCCGCGGTCGTGCCGACGGTGATGCACCAGGCGCCCGCCCATGCCCCGCCGCCCAGCCCGGTCCGGTCGAGGAGGACGAAGGTGAGGGTGGCGCCCGGCGGGTGTCCGGCCACGTGCGCGGGCCAGTAGTCCGGCGAGCCTTCCAGAATGTGGTGGGTGAAGTCCCGCAGGGTGCCCGGGATGTCGTGGAAGCGGCCGATGACCCGGAGGTACTCCTCCCGGGTCGTCAGCCGGCCGGCGACGCCGCGCTGCCAGCCGTCCACGAGCGCGAGTGACCACGTCCACGCCATCGCCGTGCCCCAGGTGGCAAGGAGCAGTACACGCCATGGCAGACGGGCCGCGAGGGAGGGGCCGTACACCACGACCGCGGCGGCCACGGCCAGTGCGGCAGGGGTGCCGGGACCGATGTGCGGTTCCCAACGCGCGAACAACGGTGGCCAGTTCACGTACAGGGTGCCGTGCCGGTGCTCGATGACCGTGCCGACGACAGCGGCCGCCGCGACGAGCAGCGCGGCAGCCACGGTGGCATACAGATCACGAAGAAGATCGCGGTTCACACCGGGACGCTATGCCGCGCACCGCCGGTCGCGGCCCGCGCGGGCGAGGACGTCAGCGTTTCGTCATGGTTCAGGGCCCTTTCGGCGGGCTTCACGGGCCTACGGTCGAGGCATGGCTCGTTCTCCTTCTTCCCCGGCCTTCTGGCGCAGTCCCGTGCGCGGTCCGTGGTTCACCTCCGTGCTCGGTGTGGTGCTGCTCGCGGGGATCACGGTGCTGTTCGTCACCGGGCTCGTGTCGTACGCCGCGTACAACCCGGGGCTGTCGCGGGTGAACGACATGACCCCGGACAAGGGAATCCTCGGCTTCTACCTCTTCTCCTGGCCGACCGATCCCGCGTGGCTGTACCGGCTGACCCAAGGCGTCCATGTCACGCTCGGGATCACACTGATCCCGGTGCTGCTGGCGAAGCTGTGGTCGGTCGTACCCAAGCTGTTCGCCCTGCCCCCGGCCCGCTCGCTCGCGCACGCGCTGGAGCGTGTCTCCCTGCTCCTGCTGGTCGGCGGAGCGCTCTTCGAGTTCACGACGGGCGTGCTCAACGTCCAGCTCGACTACATCTTCCCCGGCTCCTTCTACCCCCTGCACTTCTACGGGGCCTGGGTGTTCTTCGCCGCGTTCGTCGTCCATACGGTGCTGAAGATGCCCGCAGCCGTCCGCAACCTGCGTCGACTCCGTGCGAAGGAAGAGGGACGTGCGAAGGAAGAGGAACGTGCGAAGGAAGAGGGACGTGCGAAGGAAGAGGAACGTGCGAAGGAAGAGGAAGGGGATCTGGTGTCCCCGGATCCCGCCGAGCCCACGGTCTCCCGGCGTGGCGCCCTCGGCTTCGTCGGTGGTGCGTCGCTGCTGCTTTTCGCCACGACGGCGGGGCGCAGCTTCGACGGAGTGCTGCGGGACACCGCCCTACTGGCTCCGCACGGCGGCGCCGACCCCGGTGCGGGACCCGGCGGCTTCCAGATCAACAAGACGGCCGCGTACGCGGGGATCACGGCACAGGAGACGAGCGATGACGCGTGGAGACTCGTCGTCGTCGGGCGTACAGGAACGGTCCGGCTCAGCCGCGCCGACCTGCTCGCCATGCCGTTGCACAGTTCCGCTCTGCCCATCGCCTGTGTGGAGGGCTGGTCGACGTCGAACCAGTGGTGGCGGGGCGTGCAGCTGCGCCGTCTCGCCTCAATGGTCGGGTACGAGAATCCGTCGGACGTCCTGGTGGAGTCACTGCAACGGCACGGGGCGTTCCGCCGGGCCGCGCTGCGGGCCAATCAGGTGGCGGACCCGCGCTCCCTGCTCGCCCTGGACGTCAACGGCGAGCCGCTGACCGCCGACCACGGCTACCCCGCCCGTGTCATCGTTCCGGCGGCGCCGGGAGTGCTGAACACGAAATGGGTGGCCCGGATGACGTTCGGAGAACTGTGATGGACGGTCTTCGCAAGGGGTGGCCGGTGCGCCGGTGGGTGGGCAGCCCGCTGCAGCTCCTTTTGCTCGCCTGCTCGTTCGCGCTCGCAGGCTACGCGGGGGTGCGGCTGCTGGCTGGCGACTGGCTCCAGGTGGCTCTGTGGTTCGTGGGGGCCGCGGTGGTGCACGACCTGGTGCTGGTGCCGGCGTACTCCGTGGTGGACCGGATGGTCACCGGCGCCTTCGGCTCGGTCGGCCGCCGGACGTGGACGATGTACGTCCGCGTCCCGGCGGCGCTGTCCGGGCTGCTCCTGCTGATTTGGTTCCCCCTGATCAGCGGGCAGGTGTCGGCGAGCTACCGGACGGCGGCCGGCCTGTCCACCGACGGGTTCCTGTCCCGTTGGCTGCTGGTGACGGCCGTGCTGTTCGGGGGCTCGGCGCTGCTGCTCGTGCTGCGGTTGCGCAGGGCGAGGAAGGAGCGGCCGCCCGCCGTCCACTGACCGTCCGGGCGCCACCCGGCACGCACGGCGTGCCTCAGCAGCGCCGGAGTGCTCAGGCGCGCCCAGGGGAAGGGAGTCCCGGGCGCGCCACGACCGTCGGTGACATGGACCTGGACACGCTCGTCGACATTGACGCCCGGCACGGTCTCGGCGATCAACAGCCCACCAGGGACGAGGAGTTGGGCGATCCGGCGGAGCAGTGC
The DNA here is from genome assembly GCF_040298185.1 of Streptomyces sp. NPDC001634. Lineage (NCBI taxonomy): Bacteria > Bacillati > Actinomycetota > Actinomycetes > Kitasatosporales > Streptomycetaceae > Streptomyces > Streptomyces sp. NPDC001634. The sequence continues at coordinate 74,519 of NZ_JBEOZU010000043.1, forward strand.
GGGCGGGTCGCCGCCGATGCCGATGTTGCCGTCGATCAGGAGAACGGTGCCCCAGCGGCCTTCATCGGGGAGCGGTTCGAAGACCGAGCGACGCAGTGCGCGGCCACCGAGGCGCACGGTGCGCAGGACGGCGGTCTCGCTGACGTCGATGCCGAGCGCGGTCCGGCCCTGCGCGGCCAGTTCCGCCGGCAGGCGCCCCGGTCCGCATCCCACGTCCAGTACGGCCCCTTCGCACCGGCCCAGGACCTCCAGATCCACGGTGTCCGCCCGTGCGCACCACCGTTCCACCTCCAGGGGGAGCAGCCAGCCGTCGCTGCGTCTGAGGAACAGGGGGCCGTGCCCGGCGTGCAGGGCCTCGGAGTAGGGGTCCTCGGCCCAGGACGGGGCAGGTGGGCGGTCGGCTGTGATCGTGGACGCACGGGAAGCCACGGCCGGACGGCGTATGGCGCTCATCGCCCGGCGACCGCCCGCAGCCGGCGGAACTCCGCGGCGAAGCGGCCGTGCGGTGCCGAGGCGGCCACCGCCTCCGCGTCGTACGCCGTGTCCACGTCCCGGAGGCGGGGGAGATCCCGCACCCGCAGACCGGCGGCGACGAGCCGGTCGCGCTGCACGACGCCCGTGGTGGGCGTCGACATGGGAACGCCCCGCAGCAGCGCGGGCTCAGGGGCGGCCAGCCCCAGTGCCCAGAAGCCGCCGTCGTCGGCGGGGCCGAAGCAGGCGTCGCACTCGGCGAAGTCCACGGTGAGGAGCTCCGGAGTCACCTGCGGCGTGTCCATCCCGATCAGCAGCGCAGGTCCAGTGCATTGCGCGAACGCGGCGGCCAGCCGTTCGTCCAGCCCTCCGGCGCACTGCGGCGTCACTTCGAAGCCCGGGGGCAGCCACGGGCCGGGCGCCCCGTCGAGCACCAGCACGCGGCGTTCGGCGGGCGCGGCAGCCACCGTACGGAGGGTGTCCGCGAGGGCCGCCTCGGCGAGAGCCGCGGCCTCCTCCGGAGTGAACGGCGGCGTCAGCCGGGTCTTCACCCGGCCCGGCCGGGGCTCCTTGGCGATGACGAGCAGGGTGGTCATCGTGGGATTCCTCCTTGGACGGGGGCTTCGGCGAGGACGCGGCTCATGTCCCGTACCGCCTGCCAGGTGCCGCGCCATGTGCCCGTCACCTTCGAGGCGCCGGCCCGGGGCAGATACGGGACGTCGTGCTCGGCGATGCGCCAGCCGGCGTCGGCGGCGCGGACGACCATCTGGAGCGGGTAGCCGCTGCGACGGTCGGTGAGGCCGAGGGCGAGGAGCGGCTCGCGGCGGGCGGCGCGCAGGGGACCGAGGTCGTGCAGGTGCAGACCGGTGCGGCGGCGCAGCATCCGGGCGAGCGCGAGATTGCCCGCCCGGGCGTGGGCGGGCCAGGCGCCCCGGCCCTGCGGGCGGCGTCGTCCGAGGACCAGGTCGGCCGCGCCCTCGCGCACTTGGCGCACAAAGGGGACGAGTAGCCCCGGGTCGAGTGAGGCGTCACAGTCGCAGAAGCACACGACGTCGGCGGTGGCGGCGGCCAGCCCGGCGTGGCAGGCGGCCCCGAAGCCGCGGCGCGGCTCGTCGACGACGGTCGCGCCCAGTTCGCGGGCGATGTCTGCCGAGCCGTCGGTGGATCCGTTGTCCACGACGAGGGCGCGCCAGCCCGACGGGATGCGGGCGAGTACCCAGGGCAGGGCCTCGGCCTCATTCAGGCAGGGGAGGACTACGTCGACGTCCGGGGGAGTGGGAGAGGTCGTCACGGGTTTCACCTTACGGACGCGAAACGGGCATAAAGGGCGCAGACGTCTTACGAAACGCGGACGTCGGCGCAGGCGGGAGGCAGGTGCCCAGGGCGGGTGCAACGCTGGAGGCATGCAGCAGCCGTACGAATCGCCCACCCCCGAATCGGCCCCTCGCAGCCCGGCGGGCGCCCGCGTCCTCGTCGTGGACGACGACCCGACCGTCGCCGAGGTCGTCTCGGGCTACCTCGACCGCGCCGGGTACCTCGTGGACCGCGCCGGCGACGGGCCGACCGCGCTGTCCCGAGCGGCAGCTCACTGGCCGGACCTGGTCGTGCTGGACCTGATGCTGCCGGGGATGGACGGCCTGGAGGTGTGCCGCCGGATGCGCGGACGCGGACCCGTGCCGGTGATCATGCTGACCGCGCGCGGCGACGAGGACGACCGGATCCTGGGCCTGGAGGTGGGCGCCGACGACTACGTCACCAAGCCGTTCAGCCCCCGAGAGCTGGTGCTGAGGGTGGAATCGGTACTGCGTCGTACGCGGCCCGCCACCGCGCCGCATCCGCTGGACGCAGCCGGTCTCCAGGTCGACCCCGCCGCCCGCCGCGCCACCAAGAACGGAGCCGAACTCGCCCTCACCCTCCGCGAGTTCGACCTGCTCGCCTTCTTCCTGCGCCATCCCGGCCGCGCGTTCAGCCGCGAGGACCTGATGCGCGAGGTGTGGGGCTGGGACTTCGGTGATCTGTCGACCGTCACCGTCCATGTCCGGCGGCTGCGCGGCAAGGTGGAGGACGACCCGGCCAGGCCTCGCCTCATCCAGACGGTATGGGGTGTGGGCTACCGCTTCGACCCCGTCGACGGCGAGGAGTGACCGTGCGCGACACCCTGCTCATCGCCCTGTTCGCCTTCCTCGGTGCCGCCGCGGCCGGACTGCTCGGGGCATGTGTTCTGCTTCTGATCCGGCGCAGGTCGCTGACCGCCCACCTCGCCGTGGTGGCCGCGGTCGCCGTCACCGCCATGCTCGCGGGCACCCTGGCCGTCGCATGGGCGATGTTCCTGTCCGTCCACGACCTGACCGTCGTGACGACGGTCGTCGCGATGGCGGCCGTCGTCTCCCTGGCCACCGCCCTGCTGCTGGGCCGCTGGGTCGTCGCCCGCAGCGACGAACTCGCCCGCGCCGCCCGTTCCCTCGGCGACGACGGCGCCTTCACCGCCCCCGACGGCCCGGCCGCAGCCGAATTCGCCGCGCTCAGCCGGGAGTTGGCCGCAACCAGCGCCAAACTCGCCGAATCCAGGGAGCGTGAGCGCGCCCTGGAGTCCTCCCGGCGCGAACTCGTCGCCTGGATCTCGCACGATCTGCGCACCCCGCTGGCCGGACTGCGCGCCATGTCCGAAGCCCTGGAGGACGGTGTCGCCGCCGACAGCGACCGCTATCTGCGCCAGATCCGCACCGAGGTCGAGCGCCTCAACGACATGGTCGGCGACCTGTTCGAACTCTCCCGTATCCATGCCGGGACGCTCCCCCTCACCCCCGCCCGTGTCTCCCTGTACGACCTGGTCGGCGACGCCCTCGCGGGCGCCGACCCGCTCGCCCGGGAACACGGGGTGAAACTCGTCGGCGACCGCGTCGACCCCGTGCCGGTCGAGGTGGACGCCGGGGAGATGAGCCGGGTCCTGGGCAATCTGCTGGTCAACGCCATCCGGCGCACCCCCGCGGACGGCACGGTCGCGGTCAGCGCCGAACGCTCGGCCGACAGCGTGGTCCTCGCCGTCACCGACGGCTGCGGCGGCATCCCCGAGGAGGACCTGCCGCGGGTCTTCGACACCGGCTGGCGCGGCACCGAGGCGCGCACACCACCCGGCGGCGCAGGACTGGGCCTCGCCATCGTCCGCGGCATCGTGGAGGCCCACCAGGGGCGGGCGACCGTACGCAACATCCCGGGCGGCTGCCGCTTCGAGGTGAGCCTGCCCGCGGCCGGTGCCTGACCGCGGGCGGACCGCCTTCCGCCGTTGCCTACGGAGCGCGCAGCTCGGCCCGTGCGAACTCCCGCATGCCGTCCTCGAACCCGACCTCCGGTTTCCAGCCCAGCTCGGACCGTAGCCGCGACGAGTCCGCCGTGATGTGACGGACGTCCCCCAGCCGGTACTGGCCGGTGACCACCGGATCCGGCCCGCCGTACGCCGAGGCCAGCGCCCGCGCCATCTCGCCCACCGTGTGCGGCTCGCCGCTGCCGGTGTTGTAGGCGGTGAGCGCACCCCCGCGTGAAGCCCCCTCCAGCGCCGCCACATTGGCCGCGGCGACGTCCCGTACGTGCACGAAGTCCCGTCGCTGGCGGCCGTCCTCGAAGACGCGCGGGGCCTCGCCCCGGGCGAGTGCGGACCGGAAGAAGGAGGCGACGCCCGCGTACGGGGTGTCACGCGGCATCCGGGGGCCGTACACGTTGTGGTAGCGCAGCGACACGGCCGAGCCGCCCGTCGAGCGGGCCCATGCGGCCGCCAGATGCTCCTGGGCCAGCTTGGTCGTCGCGTACACGTTCCGTGGATCGACCCGGGCGTCCTCGCCGACCAACCCCGGAGTGAGCTCCAGCCCGCATGCCGGGCACACGGGCTCGAAGCGGCCTGCGTCCAGGTCCTCGACGGACCGGGGTCCGGGCCGCACGGTACCGTGCCGTTCGCACGCGTAGGCGCCCTCGCCGTAGACCACCATCGACCCGGCCAGGACGAGCCGCCCCACCCCCGCGTCGGCCATGGCGCCGAGCAGTACCGCCGTACCCAGGTCGTTGCACGAGACATACTCAGCACACTCAGCCGCATCGGCGAAGCCGTTGCCCAGACCCACCATGGCCGCCTGATGGCACACCGCGTCCACACCGGCCAGGGCGCCGGCGACGACGTTCGCGTCCCGCACGTCGCGGCCCTCCCGCCGGTCGAACACGACCGCCTCGTGCCCACGCTCCACAAGGGCCTCGACGACATGTGACCCGATGAATCCGGCTCCGCCGGTGACCAGAACTCGCATGGTCCCCACGCTAGGAGCGCGGCCTCGTCACCCGGCAGGGCCGCGCCGGGCGCGTCATGGATCCGTAAGAGGTGCGGTAGCGTGGCACGCCGGCCGCCGGGACCGTTCGGTGAACCGCGAAGGAACTCTTGGTGTCGGTCCCCGTCGAGGGTGCGTCCGGGCCGGTTGCACTGCCTAGCATGAGGCGATCGCGCCCCGGGACACGGGCGCGTCGGTACGTTCGCACGTCGTCCGGGGAGGCGCGGAGGAATGCCGGTTCCCGGCCTCGGATCACGGCCGGCCCGACTCTGGGCCGCCGGGGGACTGCTCCCGGCCCTCGCCCTGGTGGCGGCCGTGTTGGTCACGACCCTCGGCGGAGCCCATCGCGCGCGGGCCGCGGCCGACGGACTTCCGCACACCACCGTCGAGGTGTCGCCGAGCGGTTGCGGCCGCGGCTGGAACCGTCCGGTTCCCGGCCTGCAGGTCTTCGAGCTGCACAACACCTCCAGCGGTGCCGCCGAGGTGTACCTGGAGGACGCCCGCAGCCGGGCCGTGTACGGCGAGGTGGAGGGCCTCGGCCCCGGCACGACGCGGCCGTTGACCGTCCGCCTGGGCAAGGGCTCGTACGCCTTCACCTGCCTGCCGGACGACGCCGACGCGGTCACCGGCCCCACGGTCCGTATCGCCGAGGGGAGGGGCGGGCCCGCCGCGGCGCCGGTCACCGAGCACGACCTGATCCCCCTCGCGATCGACTACCAGAAGTGGGTCGCCGGCGGTCTGGACGAGGTCGTGGGGCTGACCGGGAAACTGAGGGACGCGATCGACCGCGGGGACCTCAGCGGCGCCCGTTCCGCCTGGCTCCCGGCGCACCTCGCCTACGAGCGGCTCGGCGCGGCGTACGACGCCTTCGGTGACGCGGACGGACAGATCAACGGAACGGACGCGGGGCTGCCCGGCGGCGTCCACGACCCGTCCTTCACCGGCTTCCACCGCATCGAGTACGGGCTGTGGCACGGCCAGTCGGCCGACGCCCTGCGCGCCCCGGCGGACGCCCTCGTCAAGTCCGTGCGCGCCCTGAGCACCAACTGGGCACAGGCCCGCATGGACCCGGCACAGCTGGGCCTGCGGGCGCACGAGATCCTGGAGAACACCGTGCAGTTCGAGCTGACCGGGCGGACCGACCACGGCAGCGGCAGCAACCTGGCCACGGCCCGTGCCAACCTCGACGGCACCCGCGCCGTCCTCGCCCGGCTGCGGCCCCTGCTCAGCACACGGTACGCGGATCTGCCCGGCCTCGACCGGGAGTTGGACCGCGCACAGCACACCCTGGACGGGTTCCGTCACGGCGACCGCTGGACTCCGCTCGACCAGCTGGACCGTGCGCAGCGGGAACAGGTCGACGCGGTCCTCGGCGACCTGGTCGAGCGGCTGGCCTCGGTGGCGACACTCTGCGACCCGCGGAGGACCGTATGAGCGGGGCACCGGAGACGAGCGGCGTCGGGCGACGCGGTTTCCTGCGCGGGGCGGCGCTCGCG
>NZ_JBEOZU010000044.1:0-47358 GCF_040298185.1 Streptomyces sp. NPDC001634
TACCGGGGGCTGTGCCCCCAGACCCACGGTTGGCCTGGGTGGCTTCGTCGTCAAGCGGTGGACGGGGTGGGTGGGGCTGATCGGGCTGGGAGGCTACCGGGGGCTGTGCCCCCAGACCCACGGTTGGCCTGGGTGGCTTCGTCGTCAAGCGGTGGACGGGTTGCGGGTGGGGCTGATCGGGCTGGGAGGCTACCGGGGGCTGTGCCCCCAGACCCACGGTTGGCCTGGGTGGCTTCGTCGTCAAGCGGTGGACGGGTTGCGGGTGGGGCTGATCGGGCTGGGAGGTTGTCGGGGGCTGTGCCCCAGGCCCACGGTTGGCCTGGGTGGCTTCGTCGTCAAGCGGTGGACGGGTTGGGTGGGGCTGATTGGGCTGGGGGCCACCGGGAGCTGTGCCCCGCCGGGGGCTGCGGTGGAGCCCCGAGAGGGGTGCAGGGGACGCAGTTCCCGCCAGGGTTGGGGTCGCCCCGGCTTGGGGTCCTCGGTCGGGGCGGGGACCGGGGGCGGAGTCCCGAGAGGGGTGTGGGGGACGTAGTCCTCGCCAGGATTGGGGTCGCCCCGGCTTGGGGTCCTCGGTCGGGGCGTGGACCGGGGGCGGAGCCCTGAGCGGGGTGTGGGGGACGTAGTCCTCGCCACGGTCGGGGCGGTCCCGCCTGTGGGGGCTGGGGACGCAGTCCGCGTCGTGGCCCTGCCCCCGGAGTGTGGGGGTGGAGCCCCGATGGGGCCGCGGGGCGAGGGAGACCCGGGATCAGGCCGTGGGCTCCGGGGCCGGGGTCGGTGTGGTGTCCGGGGTGGGGAGGCGACGGCGGCGCCTGCGCTTGAGGAGGGCCCATGGGCCCCGCGGGCCCGTCGGCATGGCGGCCGTGACCTCCGTGCCTGCCTCCGAGGCCGCCTCGGCCGCCGCACGGGCCACCGGCAGGAAGCCCTCGCGGCGGGACACGTCCGGACGCTCCTCCTCCGCCGGCCACAGGCCCAGCGCCGCGCACACCGTCGGCAGGACCGCCATCGCCGCCGTGGCGTAGCCCTCCGCCGAGGGGTGGTAGTTGTCGGGGCCGAACAGCTCGCGCGGGTTCGCCTCGAACTCCGGGCCGAGCAGGTCGCCCAGCGACACCGTACGGCCGCCCTGTTCGACGGCCCCGATCGTCTGGGCCGCGGCCAGCTGACGGGAGGCCCGGCGCGCCAGCCAGCGCAGCGGCTGCTGCACCGGCTCGATCGTGCCCAGGTCCGGGCATGTGCCCACCACGACCTCGGCCCCGGCCGTGCGCAGCCGTCGTACCGCCGCCGACAAGTGGCGTACCGAGCGCGTGGGCGGCATCCGGTGCGTCACGTCGTTCGCGCCGATCATGATCACGCAGATGTCGGGGACCCGGTCCTGGTCATCGAGGGCCAGGGCGACCTGGCGGTCCAGGTCGTCCGACTGCGCCCCCGGGAGCGCCACGATGCGCAGTTCCACCGGGCGTTCCGCCACCGCCGCCAGACCCGACGCCAGCAGTGCGCCCGGCGTCTGGCGTGATCGGTGCACCCCCTGCCCCGCGGCCGTGGAGTCGCCGAGCATCGTCAGCCTCAGCGGCGGATCGTCGAGGACGGCGTACCCCTTCCCGCTTCCGGCTGCGCCCGAGCTGGGGGACCCGTACAGGCCGTCCGGGCTCGGCGGGTGCGGGCTGTGCCCGTTGCCCACATGGCGCTTGGCCATCTGCACCTCGGCCAGCAGCACTCCGACGGCGGCCGCACCGACCAGGCCGATTCCGCCGCCGCCATATGCCGCGCCCGCCGCGATGCGCCGGGCCACCCTCGCCCTCGACATGCTCGACATGCGTCGCCGCCACCTCCTCGAAGCCGTACATCCAGTGCTTGCCCCGTACGCCCCGTCGCCCAATCTCAACAGGGCGTGAACAGCCGGGACGGCCCGCGTTTGCAGACCGCCCGGCCGCGGGACCGCTTACGCTGGCGGCACCATCACGACCACATCTTTTGCAGCAACCGGAGACAACGGTGCAATTCCACGACTCGATGATCAGCCTGGTCGGCAACACCCCGCTGGTGAGGCTCAACCGCGTGACCGCCGGCATTCAGGCGACCGTCCTCGCGAAGGTCGAGTACTTCAACCCCGGCGGTTCCGTGAAGGACCGCATCGCCCTGCGCATGATCGAGGCGGCCGAGCAGAGCGGCGAGCTCAAGCCCGGAGGCACGATCGTGGAGCCGACCAGCGGGAACACCGGGGTGGGCCTTGCGATCGTGGCCCAGCAGAAGGGCTACAAGTGCATTTTCGTGTGCCCCGACAAGGTCTCCACCGACAAGATCAATGTGCTGCGGGCCTACGGGGCCGAAGTCGTCGTGTGCCCGACGGCCGTGGCTCCCGAGCACCCGGACTCGTACTACAACGTGTCGGACCGGCTTGTGCGGGAAACCCCCGGTGCCTGGAAGCCCGACCAGTACTCCAACCCCAACAACCCTCTTTCGCACTATCACTCGACCGGCCCCGAGCTGTGGGAGCAGACGGAGGGGAAGATCACCCACTTCGTCGCCGGCGTCGGCACCGGCGGGACCATCTCCGGCACCGGCCGCTATCTGAAGGACGTCAGCGACGGGCGCGTCAAGGTCGTCGGCGCCGACCCCGAGGGGTCCGTGTACTCGGGCGGGTCCGGGCGGCCGTACCTCGTCGAGGGCGTCGGTGAGGACTTCTGGCCGACCGCGTACGACCGGACCGTCGCCGACGAGATCGTCGCCGTGTCCGACAAGGACTCCTTCCAGATGACCCGGCGGCTGGCCAGGGAAGAGGGGCTGCTGGTCGGCGGCTCGTGCGGCATGGCCGTCGTCGCCGCGCTGCGGGTCGCCGAGCGGCTCGGGCCGGACGACGTCGTGGTCGTGCTGCTGCCCGACAGCGGCCGTGGCTACCTCAGCAAGATCTTCAACGACGAGTGGATGGCCGACTACGGCTTCCTGGAGGACACCGGCCCGAGCGCCCGTGTCGCCGACGTGCTCAACGACAAGGAGGGCGGCTCCATCCCCTCCCTCGTCCACATGCACCCCGACGAGACGGTCGGTCAGGCCATCGAGGTGCTGCGCGAGTACGGCGTCTCCCAGATGCCGATCGTCAAGCCGGGCGCGGGCCACCCGGACGTGATGGCCGCCGAGGTCGTGGGGTCCGTCGTCGAGCGTGAGCTGCTGGACGCCCTGTTCACCAAGCGCGCCTCGCTCGACGACCCGCTGGAGAAGCACATGTCCGCGCCGCTTCCGCAGGTCGGCTCCGGCGAGCCGGTCGGGGACCTGATGTCCGTGCTGGGTACGGCCGACGCGGCGATCGTCCTCGTCGAGGGCAAGCCGACCGGTGTGGTCAGCCGGCAGGACCTGCTGGCCTTCCTGGCCAAGGGGGAAAAGCAGTAGCGAACGTCCGGTGAACCGGCCGTGTACCAGGGGAACCTACGGTGACGCACCGGGGCAGGGCTTCTCAGAAGTGGTACGAGCGTGTCACGTTCACGCAGCACCCGCTTAACACGGGTCCGGCACATTAGTGGATGTCGGCAGGGCGGGAGCGGCTCCCCGCCCCGGCCGGCAACCGAAACGGCGCCAAGGACCTCCGGAGCGGCTCCCGGACCTCCATGGACGCCATGGACGCGCAAGCCCGGCCCTGACCCGGCCCGCGTCCTTCGCGGGGACCGCCGTCGTCCCGCCCCCCGGTAACGGGGGTGCGGCGGTCCCCGCGCATTTTTTTTCGGGCGGCAGATCGGTCGGAGTGCCGCAGGCCGGAGGCCCGCGGGCGCTCAGTCCTCCCGGTCACCGTCCCGGGAGGTCCCGGGGCGGCGACCACCGAAGATGCCGGGGTTGATGCGCGCGGCCTGGGCCACATTGACGCCGACGATGCCGACCCAGGCGGCCACGAGGCCGGGCACGCCCCCGATACCGCCTGCGATCGCGGACAGCGGGACCGCCAGGACCAGCGATACGACGCCGAAACCGAAGCGCTCGCCCCACGAATCGGTGGCCCTCGGCGACCGTGAACCCCGCGCCACCACCATCTGCTGCTCGGCCATCTGCCGCCGCACCCGGCGGTCGATCGCGCCGTCGATACGCTGGTCGACCTTCTCCATGAAGGAATCGACCAGCGCCGACTCGTACTCCTCGCCCAGTTCCCTGCGGGCCTGCAGGGTGGCGTTGAGTTCCTTCTTGAGGTCGGCGTCGTGCGCGCCCATTCCGGTCATGCCCCTCAGGTTAGGGAGCCGGGACCCCCGCCGCACTGGGGATAGCCCCCCTGTTCCGGCTGGGGCCTGCCGGGAGTACGCCGAGGGACTCCAGCACCCTGCGGTGCCCCTGCCCGACTCCCGAGATGCGCACCTCGATGCCCCGGCCCGCCAGTTCGCCGACCGCGTCCTTCAGCGCCAGCGCGCCCGTCGCGTCGACCGCCGTCAGCCCCGACATACGCAGATCCACGGCCGAGACCCCCTGCACGTCCGCCAGGCCCCGGCGGAAGCGGTGCGCCGCCGCGAACAGCAGCGGCCCGTCGAAGCGGTACGTCACCGTGCCCGCGCCGCCGGGCAGTTCGTCCGAGGCGGCGGGGGTGAGCCGGGTGCCGCGTACCGCCGCGCGCAGGGCCAGGAGGACGGAGACGCCGAGGCCCAGCAGCACCGCCCGCACCAGGTCCAGCGCCAGGGTCGCGCACGCCGTGAGCAGGAGCACCAGTGCGTCGCCGTGCGTGGCCCGCGCCATCGCCCGTACCGCGTCCGTCTCGACCATTCGTACGGCCGTCGCGAGCAGGACGCCCGCGAGCGCCGTCAGCGGGATGCGGCCCACCAGCGGGGCGGCCACCGCCACGATCCCGGCGAGGATCACGGCGTGCGTCAGGGCGGCCAGACGGGAGGCGGCGCCCGTACGGACGTTGACGGCCGTCCGCGCGATCGCGCCCGTGGCCGGTACGCCTCCGAACAGCGGGGCCGCGAGATTGGCGATGCCCTGGCCGAACAGCTCCTTGCCGGGGTCGTGATGCTCGCCCGGGCGCATGCCGTCCGCGACGGAGGCGGACAGCAGGGACTCCAGCGCGGCGAGGGCGGCGACCGCGGCGGCGGGGGCGAGGAGGGACGGGATGCGGGAGACGTCCAGGAACGCCAGGGACGGCACCGGGAGGGAGGCGGGGAGCGTGCCGATGCGGGTGACGTGCAGATGCAGCACCTCGGCGGCGACGGTCGCGCCGGCCACGGCCACGAGCGAGAAGGGCACGCGGGGCTTCCACCGCGCCCCGGCGAGCATCAGCGCGGCGGCCCCGAGGGACAGGAACAGCGCGGGCCAGTGCGGAGTGTGCCCGAATTCCTCCGCCGCCCGTGCCGCCACGACCGCGACCTGCTCGCCGTGCGGCGTCGGCACACCGAGCGCCGCGGGCATCTGCTGCAGTGCGATGACGGACGCGATGCCGATGGTGAACCCGGCGATCACGGGCGCGGGTACGTAGGCCATCGCCGCCCCCGCCCGGGCGAAGGCGAGCGCCAGCAGCATGACACCGGCGATCAGGCCGACGGTGAGGACGCCGTCGGCGCCGTACCGGTGGACGATCGGCACGAGGACGACGGTCATCGCGCCCGTCGGTCCGCTGACCTGGCGTGCGGAGCCGCCGAAGAGCGCGGCGAGCGATCCGGCGACGATCGCGGTGGCGAGTCCCGCCGCGGCACCGAGCCCGGAGGTCACGCCGAAGCCGAGGGCGAGCGGGAGGGCCACGACGGCGACGGTGAGACCGCACAGCAGGTCGCGCCGCGGGGCCCGGGTCATGGTGCGGAGGTCGGAGAGGGAGGGCAGGACGGACAGGGCCCGGTGGAGGGCAGGGGAGTGCTTCATGGGACTTCTTCGTGTGCGGGAGTTCGTGTACGAGAGTTCGTGTACGAGAGTTGGTGAGAGTCACGTACGGGAGCCGCGTGCGGGAGCCGCTTGCAGGGATTCGTGTACGAGAGCCACGTGCGGGAGCTTCGTGTGCGGGAGTTCGTCTGTGAGCGGGTGTTCAGGGCAGCAGGGAGACCAGGCCCGTATCGAGGTCGAACCGCGCCGCCGCCACATGGGCCGGTCTGAAGGCCGGATCCGCGCGGATCGCGTCCCGTACCCAGACCGCGTGCGCCCGGACCGTGTGGTCCAGCCAGTCGCCGGGCAGGTCCTGGGTGCGGCGTGCGGCCGGGGCGATCTCGTCCACCAGCAGCCGCAGATGACCGGGCACCCGCTTCCCCGTGCGGAGGTGGTCGAGCGTCGCCGCCACCGCTCCGCACCGCCCGTGACCCAGCACGAGCACCAGCGGGACGCGCAACTCCTCGACGCCGTACTGGATGGATCCGAGGACCGCCTCGTCCAGCACCTGGCCGGCCGTCCTTATGCAGAGCAGGTCCCCGAGCCCCTGGTCGAAGACCAGCTCGGGCGGCACCCGGGAGTCGATGCAGCCGACGACGAATGCGAACGGGTGCTGACCGGCGACCAGTAGATGCCGCCGGGCGCGTTCCTCGTGCGGATGGAGGGGGCGGCCGCCGGCATAGCGCCTGTTGCCGGCGAGCAACTCGGCGAGGGCGTCCTGGCCGGTGACCGGCGGACGGAGACGGGTGATGGGGGCGGATACGGGGGCTGCCGCCGTTGCGGTGGGGGTGCCGGCCAGTGCGCCGACGGCCGTGGCCGTCAGAAAGGCCCTGCGGTTCGAGGCCATGACGCTTCCTCAGGAGTCGTACGGGTCCTCGGTCGAGGCGAGGAGAAGCGCCGCGCTCACCGGGAGCGTTGACCGCGACGCCTGTTCACCGTACGCACTTCTGTGGTGACACTACGTATCCGTTTAACGACCTTTGGTGGATTCGTCGTCAGATCATCGCCGCCTCGATACCGCGCCTTGATCGTCAACCGGCGTGTGCGCCGTGCGTTCCGGGGCGCGCGCCGTGGAGCGCCATCTGACCGGCTACTTCACCAGGCCGTGCTGCTTGGCGTACGCGCCGGCCACGTCCTCCGGGTCTTTCTTGTCGTTGTCGACCTGGCTGTTGAGCTGGGTGAGCTGGTCGGTGGTGAGGACGTTGCCGAGCCGGGCGAGGGCCTTGCGGACCGTGCTGTCGGCCTTGCGGTCGGCGATGAGGGGAACGATGTGCTGGCTGGGGATCAGGTTCAGGGGGTCGGTCAGCACCACCCAGTCGTTGGCCTTGATGTCGGTGTCGGTGGTGAAGAGGTTCGCCACGTCCACGTCGCCCTTCTTCAGGGCGCCCTTGACCAACGGGCCGTCGGAGTCCAGGGACTTGAACTCCTTGAACTCGATGCCGTACACGTCCTTCAGGCCGACCGCGCCGACCTGGCGCTTCTTCACCTCGGGCGCGGCGCCGATGACCAGCCTGCCGTTCTGCTTCTTCAGGTCGGCGAGGGAGGTCAGGCCGTACTTCTGCGCGGTCGCCCGGGTGACGACGAAGGCGTCGGAGTCGGCGGCCATGCCGTACGGCAGGACCTGGAGGCCGCTGGGCAGCGCCAGGGTGAGGGCGTTCTGCATGGCGCCCGGCTCCGCGGAGGTGTCCTTCGGGGCGAGGTAGTTGAGGAGGGCGCCCTGGTATTCGGGCAGGAGGTCGATGTCGCCGGCCTTGAGGGCGGGGATCACGATCTCCCGGGTGCCGAGGTTGGGACGGACCTTCACCTTCACGCCGGCCGCCTTCAGGACGGCCGCGTAGAGGTAGCCCAGCACCTGGTTCTCGGTGAAGTTGGCGGTGCCGATGGTGACGCCGCCCTTGCTGGAGCCGCCGCCACCGGAGCCGCTGCCCTGGCTGTCGAGGGAGGTGATGCCGCTCGCGCAGGCGGAGAGGGCGGGGACGGAGGCAGCCGCGAACAGGCCGCCGAGGACAGTACGACGATTCATGCGGGGGTTCCCTAGGCAGTGCGGTGGCGGAAGAGGAAGCGCTGGAGGCCGCTCAGGAGCAGATCGAGGGCTACGGCCAGCACGGCGACCAGTACCGCGCCGCCGAGCACCTGCACGAGGTCGCGCTGGGCGAGACCGTCGAAGACATAGCGGCCCAGGCCGCCGAAGGAGACGTACGCGGCGATCGTGGCCGTCGCGACCACCTGGATCAGCGCCAGGCGCAGGCCCGTCATGATCAGGGGGAGGGCGAGCGGCAGCTCCACCTGGAAGAGGACCTGGTGGCCGCGCATGCCCTGCCCGCGGGCAGCGTCCTTCACGTCCGGGTCGACGGCGGTCATGCCCGCGTAGGTGTTGGTGACGATCGCCGGGACCGCGAGGGCGACCAGGGCGACGTACACCGGCAGCATCGACAGGCCGCCGGCCAGGAAGACCAGGACCACCAGGCCGACGGTCGGCAGGGCGCGGCCGAAGGACGCGAGGTTGATCGCGATGAACGCGCCCTTGCCGGTGTGTCCGATCAGCAGGCCGAGGGGCAGACCGATGGCGGCCGCGATGAGGGTGGCGAGCAGCGAGTACTGGAGGTGTTCGGCGAGGCGGTGGGCGATGCCGTCGGAGCCGGACCACTGGGCGCCGCTGACGAGCCACTTGCCGAGGTTCTTGAAGAGTTCGTACATGTCAGGCTCGCCGCCTCGTCCATGGGGTGAGTGCGTACTGGACGGCGACCAGCAGCGCGTCCGCGATCAGCGCCAGCAGGATCGTGAGGGCCACTCCGGCGATCACGGGGGTCGGGAAGTTGCGCTGGAAGCCGTCGGTGAAGAGCTGGCCGAGGCCGCCGTCGCCGATGTAGGTCGCGACCGACACCAGCGAGATCGACATGACCGTCGCGATCCGGATGCCCGCCATGATCACGGGGAGCGCGAGGGGGAGTTCGACGGTGAGGAGGGCGCGCAGGGGGCGCGTGCCCATCGCCTTCGCGGCCTCCTTCGTCTTCGCGGGGACGGAGTCCAGGCCCTCGACCGTGTTCCGGAGCAGGACGACCAGCGTGTAGACCGTCAGGCCGATGACGGTGGTGGTGCGGGTCAGTCCGGAGACCGGGAGCAGAAGCACGAAGATCGCGATCGACGGGATGGTGAACAGGACGTTCGAGACGCCGAGGAGGAAGCCGCGCAGGGGGCGGATCCGGTGGGCGACCACGGCGAGGGGGAGCGAGATCAGCACCCCGAAGAAGACGGCGGTCAGGGCCGCCTGAAGGTGGGAGAGCGTGAGGGTGGTGAGGTCGCCGGTGTGGCCGGAGATCCAGGACCAGTCGATGGTCATGCGGCGGCGCTCTCTTCCGTGAGTGCCTCCACGTGTGCCCGGCCCGCGTGCTCGTGGATGTCGTCGCGGGAGGAGACACCGGTGAGGGCGCCGTCGGCATCGACGCGGGCGACGAGACCGGTGGGGGAGGCGACCGACTCGTTCAGCGCCGACAGCAGGGAGTCGGTGTCCTGCAGGGGACGTACGGGGAGTTCGGCGTCCTTCGAGGTCCAGTGCAGCGGCTTGCGGGCCGCGTCGAGGACGAGGGTCCAGGTGCCGCCCTCGGGAGCCGGGCCCTGCGGGACGTTCCCGAGGGGCGTCAGCGAGAGCAGCTTCAGGCCGCGCTCGGCGCCGAGGAAGTCCGCCACGAAGTCGTCGGCCGGGCGGGCGAGCAGCTCGGCGGGCGGGGCGCACTGCACCAGGTGGCCACCGGTGCGGAAGATCGCGATCCGGTCGCCGAGCCGGACGGCTTCGTCGATGTCGTGCGTGACGAAGACGATGGTCTTGTTCAACTCCTTCTGCAGACGCAGGAGTTCGTCCTGCAGCTGGGTGCGCACGACGGGGTCGACCGCGCCGAACGGCTCGTCCATGAGGAGCACCGGCGGGTCCGCGGCGAGCGCGCGGGCGACGCCCACACGCTGCTGCTGGCCGCCGGAGAGTTGGTGCGGATACCGCTTGCCGGCATCGGCGGCAAGCCCGACGGTCTCCAGGAGCTCGGCCGCGCGGGCCCGGGCCTTGCGGCGGCCCCAGCCGAGCAGGAGCGGCACGGTCGCGATGTTGTCGAGCACCGTGCGGTGCGGGAAGAGGCCCGACTGCTGGATGACGTAGCCGATGGAGCGGCGCAGCTCGGCGGCGTCCTGCTCCAGGACGTCCCGGCCGCCCACGCGGATGGTCCCGGAAGTCGGATCGACCATCCGGTTGATCATCCGCAGGGTGGTCGTCTTGCCGCAACCGGAGGATCCGACCAGGACGGTCACGCCGCCCTCCGGCATCTCCAGGGAGAGGTCGTGGACTGCTGTCGTGCCGTTCGGGAAGCGCTTGTGGACCGCATCGAACTGGATCATGAGATGTCCCTTGCCCGGCTGTATAACGTCATGCAGAGTTCTTGGTGTCTGAATAGGTTGTCAATGCTCCGGCGTTAATCCGCGGTAACGGATGACCGAGGGGCAAGATCCAATGTCCCGTTCGATGGGGGTTTGGGCTTTATGTCGTCTCGGATTGTGGACGCACCGGATCCTGTGCAGTCCGGCCTGGTGGTCCTCGACGGGTGTGGGCTCGGTGTCGACGACGTCGTACGCCTTGCCGACGGTGCCGCGCGGCCGGTTCCCGGGACCGATGCGATGAAGCGTGCCGAGGAGTCCTGGGACGCCGCCCGCCGTATCGCCGCGACCGGCCGCGTCTACGGCCGCTCCACGGGCGTGGGCGCCAACCGGAACGAGGACGTGCCCACCGAGGCCGCCGCCGGACACGGCCTGCGACTGCTGCGCAGCCACGCGGGAGCCATCGGCGAGGAGCTGTCGGCGCGGCAGGTCCGGGCGATGCTGGCGGTCCGGGCCAATCAGCTGCTGGCGGGAGGCGCAGGGCTCCGTCCCACCGTGATCACGGCCCTGTGCGAGGCCCTGGAGAGCGGGGCGTACCCGGTCGTCAACGAATTCGGGTCGGTCGGTACCGGGGACATCGCGGCGCTGGCGCAGGTCGGTCTCGCGCTCGCCGGTGAACACCCGTGGCGGGGGGCGGGAGCGCCCGCGTCCCAGCCCCTGGACAACAACGACGCGCTGGCGCTGATCAGCAGCAACGCCCTCACCCTCGGCCAGTCCGCGCTCGCGCTGCACGAACTGCGCGGGCTGATCGGCGCCACCCAGGTCGTCGCCGCTCTCTCACTGCTTGCGGTGGACGGCTCGCACGAGGCGTACGCCGCCCCCGTGCACGCCGCCCGGCCGCACCGCGGCTCCGCCGAGGTCGCCCGCCGTATGCGGGAACTGATCGGCGCCGCCGACCGTCCGACGCCGCCACTGGGCCGTATCCAGGATCCGTACGGCTTCCGCTGTCTGCCCCAGATCCACGGCCCCGCGCACGACGCGGCCGACGCGCTGGAGAACGTCCTCACCGTCGAGATCAACGCGGCCGCCGAGAACCCGCTCATCTCCCCCGAGGACATGGCCGCCTACCATCACGGCGGCTTCTACCTGGCCCAACTCGCCCTCGCCCTCGACCATTTCAGACTCGCGGTGATGCAGGTGGCACGCCTGTCCACCTCGCGCCTGTCGAGCCTCAACGAACCCGCCTACACCCGTCTGCGCCCCTTCCTCGCCGATGCCGAGCCCGCCTCCTCCGGCGTGATGATCCTTGAGTACGCCGCCGGGGCCGCCCTCGGTGATCTGCGGGCACTCTCCGTACCCGCGTCGCTCGGACACGCTGTACTCTCCCGGGGCGTCGAGGAGCAGGCCAGTTTCGCTTCGCTCGCCGCGCGTCAAACGCTGCGCGCCTGCGCTGCGTACCGTCTGGTGGCCGGCTGCGAACTGGTCGCCGCCGTACGGGCGCTGCGCCTGCGCGACGTGCGGCCCGATCCGGAGCTTCCGGTGGGCCGGGCGCTGGAACTCGCCGAGTCGGTGCTCGACGACGATCCGGCCGACCGGCCGCTCACGGGCGACGTGACCGCGGCGGCCCGGCTGCTCGACCGGTTCACGGACATCTGGAGGGGGAGCACGTCATGAACGTGACCGACAGCCCTGCCGCACGGCTGCAGGCGCTCTTCGAGGGGCACCGGCTCACGCCGACCCAGCGGCGCATCGCGCACAGCATGGTGCGGCGGGCCGCCGACGTGCCGTTCCTGTCGAGTGTGGAGCTGGCCGAACTCGCCGGGGTCAGCCAGCCGTCCGTCACCCGCTTCGCGGTGGCCCTCGGCTTCGACGGCTACCCTGCGCTGCGCAAGCACCTGCGCGAGGTCGCGCCCGCCGAACAGACGGCGGCCTCGGGTGCGTACAACGAGTACCAGCAGGCCGTCGAGGCCGAGATCGAGAATCTGAGGCACCTGGCGGAGTTGCTGGCCGATCCACGGCCCGTGCAGCAGGCGGGACGGCTCCTCGCCGCTTCACGCCCCCTGCCCGTGCTCGGCCTGCGGGCCGCCGCCTCCCAGGCGTACGGCTTCACCTACTTCGCGGCGAAGGTCCATCCGGACGTGCGGCTGCTCAACGAGGGCGGCACGATGATCCACGACCGTATCGACGCGGCCCTCCGGGCGGGCGCGAGCGCCCTGCTGTGCTTCGCGCTGCCCCGGCATCCGCGTGAGGTCGTGGACGCCCTCGCGTACGCCAAGGAGGCCGGCCTGACGGTCGTCACGGTCGCGGACTCGGCGTTCGCGCCGGTGGCGAAGGTCTCGGACCTGCTGCTGCCGGCCGCCGTCGGCACGGGGCTCGCCTTCGACACGGCCTGTGCGCCGATGCTGCTCGGCCGGGTCCTCCTCGAGGCGATGTGCGACGACCTGCCCGACGCCCAGGCCCGGCTGGAGGAGTTCGACACGCGGGCGGTGGCCCGGGGCCTGTTCGTCGAGTAGCACCGCTTGTTCTCGGCTCGCCGGGGGCCGCCTTTTCAGACTCGTCTCACATTCCCTCGTTAGCCTCCACGGACTGGGGCGCTTCACAGGAGTGACGGGAGGCAGAACGTGGCGCGCGGAGGACATGGAGGACAGGGTCTGGCCCGGGTGGCCGTCGTCATACGGGCCGGGGCCGCACCGCTGTGGTGGCTCGGGGTGTTCGCGGCGGGTATCGGCGTGCTCGTACCGGGAGTGACCGGACGCCGGATCGGTGTCATGGCCGGGGCCGCGCTGTTCGTCGTCGCGACCGCCGTCGTCGCGTCTGCGCGTCGCAAGCGGTACACCGCCCTCGCCCGCGGCGCCGCCCGGGCCGGCAAGTACGACGTGCTCCAGGACCGCGCGGTCACCCTGCGCACCTGGCGGCGCGGGCACCGTTGGTGGCTGCTCGCCGCCTTCGTCGCCGCGCTCGCCGGCTCCTTCGCGGTGCCCGCCGCCGGTGGCATGCTGCTCGCCGGGACCGGCGCCGGACTGCGGCTGAAGGCCGCCTGGCTCGGCCGCCGCGAACGCGCCGACGACGCCCTGCTGTGGGTGCGCGTCGACTGGCTCGGCCGCCGTGGCGGCGCGCCCGCGGGCAAGCCGGTCAGGGGTTACCGCACCACCGGCATCGCGGCCGGTGACGCGGCCCCGGGCGGGGCGCGCCGCCGTACCGCCGAGCTCGTGTAGCGCGGGGAGCGGGCGCCCCGGAGGGTCAGACCTCCAGATCCTCCTCGATCTTCTTCAGCTGGTGGCGGGCCATCGCCAGGTTGGCGCGCTTGGAGTCAAGAACGAGATAGAGGAAGAGGCCGTTGCCGCCGCGGCCGGTGATCAGCCGGATCAGGTGGTACTGGTCGGTCAGCGTGATCAGGATGTCCTCGATCTGCCCCTTGAGCCCGAGGTGTTCCATGGTCCGCAGCTTGGCCCGTACGACATCGGTGTTGCCCGCGGCCGCGACGGTGAGGTCGAAGCTCTTGCTGCCGCCCATCGTGCCGAGCGCCATGCCGCTGGTGTAGTCGACGAGGGCGGCTCCGGTCGCGCCCTCGACGGAGGCGAGCGCCTCTTTCAGCGCGGTTTCGGTGTTGGCCATTTCGGGGTGTGTCCTTTCAACTTTCGGTGGTGGTGGTGCGCGCGTTCGCGGCCGGACGAGGGCTCGCGGGGGTGCGCGCGGTGCGCGTCCGTGTGGGCACGGACCTGGTGGCGGTCTTCGGGGTGGTGCGGGACTGCGGCGGTGGCTCGGCCCGGGCGTAGGCCGCGTCCACCAGCTCGCCGATACGGGTGCTCGCGCGGCGGCCCTCCAGGTGCAGCCGGCCGACGTTGACGCGGTCCTGGGCGAGCAGCGTCAGGACGGCGCTGCGGCCCGCCGCGTAGGTGGCCACGTAGCCGTGGACGCCGCGGACCAGCAGTTCGCGGAAGTCGCCCTGGCCCGTCGCGTCCGTCATCCGTACGGCGACGCCCAGCGCGGCGGCGGTGAGGGCGGCGACGCCCTCCGCCTCGACGCCGGGGGTGTCCTGGGCGAGGACGAGTCCGTCGACGCTGGCGGCGAGGGCACCGGTCAGCTGGGGGATGCGGGCTCTCAGGCGGCGGAGTTCGTCGAGGACCTCGTCCTCCGCGTCCATCAGGGGTCTCCTCTCGGCAGGACGTTGCCGTTCGAGCCGGTCAAAGGGCCTCCAGCGCATCCCTCAGCCTCTTCAGCAACGTGATGTGGGGGTCGACGAAAGGCGGCAACTGGTCGATGGGGGCCGGTGTCTCGACGCCGGATACGGGCACGGGCACGGGTACGGGTACGGGTACCGGAGCAGGTGCGGGTGCGGCCGTACGGGCCGATACGACGCCCGCCGCCGCCAGGCGCCGTACGTCCACCAGCGTGTGGAACGCCGGGCGGCCCAGCGCTCGTGAGATGTCCGCTGCCGTGCGTACTCCGTCCACTCGGTCGAGCACCGCACCCTGGCGGGGCGTGACCGTGGATCCGGTCGGGCGGTCCGCGCGCACGAGCGGGCCTTCGTCCGTGGCCGGGTCGGGCCAGATGCTGTGGAGCAACTCGCGGCGGCGCACCGTCTCGCGTTCCACGGCGGACACCGGTACCGGGTGCACGGGGCCCAGCCAGTGGGCCTCCCCGTACCGGAAGCGGGCGGGTGCGCTGCTCGGGCCGAGGACGAAGTACGCCGCGTCGTACAGCGCCCCCAGATGACACAGCTCCAGCGCGCCCTCGCCGATCCGGCCGCTGTCGACCAGGAACCGTCCCACCAGCCTGCGCGCCCCCGCCTGCGCGACCGCCTCCCGCCAGCCGTCCTCGTCGAGGGCGCCGCGCGCGGTGAGCAGGACGTCGAGGCCCGGGGTCGCCGGGCTCTCGGCGTACACCACCTGGCCGTCGGACAGGTAGAGCACGCCTCCCTCGCGCATCAGCACGCCCGTGGCCCGTTCCTCGGCGAGCCGGCTGAGCATGGGGGAGAGACCGCCGCTCGGGATCTGTGTCCGCTGCCGTACGGGCAGCGGGGGCGGCGGAGGTGTCCTGACCGTCGTCATCCGAGCACCAGCCGTCCGGCCATCTCACCGAGCCGGATGCGGGCGAGGGCGAGGTTGCCCTCCGTGCGGGCCAGCCACAGGTGCAGAAAGACACTGCTGTCGAAGGTCGTCGGGACGAACCGCAGCAGGTGGTAGCTGTCCCGGTTGGCGATGATCAGGTCCTCGACCGGGCACACGTCGTCGGACCAGTCGGCGTCGTCCTCCGGGGCGAACGCACGGTGTTCGGCGGCCAGCCGGGCCAGTTCGGCCGCCTCCGCCGCGGTCGTCTCGTGGTCACCGCCGGGTGAGTCCCCGACCGTGCCCAGCGCGAGCCCGCTGGTCCAGTCGACCACCGCGGCGCCCCTGGCACCGGGCAGTCGCATGGCTTCCAGCAGGCACTCGTCGATTCCGGGCACCGTGGCTCCCCTCCCGCCTCGGGTACGGCTGAGTGACGCCGACGCTACGCAACGTGTGCGCGAGGGGTGAGGGATCCGGCATTTTCCGGTGGAACATGCGCCGGACCGCTAGGGTGGGTCAACTTGCCCTGTTTACCAGGGCGTTGGGGGCGGATGAGACGTCTCCCGGCTGACCTGTGGGTATGCGGGCAGCGTGCATCCGAGGGGGCGCCCGGGAGGGGCGCGCGGTTTCCTCAGAGCTCCGTCAGCGCGTCTGGGCGCCCCCCGCCCGACTCCGCCACGATCTCCTCGACGGTCTGCGGCTCGCGCACGACCGCGAACCGGATCCCGCCGTCCGCGCCCGGGGCGTAGCCGTACACCCCCGGGCGGGCCAGGGAGTTGTACGCGTAGTGGTGTGCGAAGTAGTACGCCCCGGTGTCCAGCGCCGCCGCGTAGTCGCCCTGCTCCAGGAGCGGCAGCGCCCGCCCCTCGGCCAGCAGGTCGCCCGCGAAGCACGCCGGTCCCGCCACGTCCTGCACCACCTGGGGCCCCTCCTTGGGGCGCCCCTTCGCGTCGTACGCGCCGATCCTCAGCGGCCACGACGCCGGCGCGTACACCGTGCGCACCGCGACCTGCACCCCCGCGTGGGTGACCGCCACGGCCCGGCCGCCGGCGCTCTTCGTGTACTCGACGCGCGCGACCACCGTCCCGTGCTTGGCCAGCAGCGATCGCCCGAACTCCGTGACCAGCCCGTACCGCCCGTCGAACAGCCCCGGTACCGCCTCCGCGAGGAGCCGTGCGTACTGCGCATACGTCGGCGTCGTGATGTCGGAGCCGAAGTTCACATGCAGCCCGCCGCCGATGTCGATCGTGTCGATCTGCCGGCGTCCGGCGTGCCGGTTGATCTCCTCGGCCAGCGCGTAGGTCTCCGCGACACCCCGTGCCATCAGCGACAGCGGCACGCCCTGTGAACCGGAGTGCGCGTGCAGCCGCGTCAGCCACGGCCGCTCGGCAAAGGCGCGCACCACCCACTCGCGCGCCCCCTCGTCCTGCAACGCCACCCCGAACTTGGAGGTCGCCGTCGCCGTCGACAGCGCCTCGATCGCACCGCCCCCGATCTGCGGATTCACCCGGATCCCCAGGGGGGAGTCCGTCCGGGTCGTACCCACCAGGCCATCGAGCCGCGCCAGCTCCTGAGGACTGTCCGCATTGACCGCGATACCCAGCGCCAGCGCCTCGCGCAGTTCCGCCGCCGTCTTGGCGGGCGAGTCCAGCACGGTCCGCTCCGGCGCCACTCCGGCCGCTCTGGCCAGCGCCAGCTCCCCCGGGCTCGCCACCTCCGCGCCGATGCCCGCCTCGCCCAGCAGCCGCAGCACCGGTACCAGTGGTGTCGCCTTCACCGCGAAGGCGTGCAGGACCGGCGTCCCCGGCGCCACCACCGCGTCGAAGGCCGCCCGCAGTGCTGCCGCCGAGTCCCGGATACCCACGACGTCCAGCAGGCCGACGATGGGGGCGTCCGGCCCCAGGAGCCCCTGCTCGACGGCGCCGCGTACGGCCTCGTCCCGGCGCGCCGCCCGCTCGGCGGCCTCGGCGTGCGCGTCCCCGCCCGCGCGTCCCGCCCCGCTGTCCCTCACGTTCATCCCGTCCCCCGTTCCCGCGTCCCTGTCTGCGGTCATACCTCCAGCCAAACATCCCCGGCGCCGCGCCGCTGGCGCAAGAACGTATTGACTAGCTCTATTCAGATCGTCAGGATGTGAATAACAACTGCAACAGTCCCGCGCGCCCCCGGCCGCGTGCGGCCGTCGATCAGGAGGCAACCATGTCAGGACCACGCCCCGTCCGAGCGCCGCGCGGCGCGGAACTGAGCGCCCTGGGATGGCAGCAGGAGGCCGCCCTGCGGATGCTGCAGAACAACCTCGACCCCGAGGTCGCCGAGCACCCCGACAAGCTCGTCGTCTACGGCGGCACCGGCAAGGCTGCGCGCGACTGGCGCTCCTTCGACGCGATGGTCCGCACGCTGAAGACCCTCAAGCAGGACGAGACGATGCTCGTCCAGTCCGGCCGTCCCGTCGGCGTGATGCAGACCCACGAGTGGGCACCGCGCGTTCTGATCGCCAACTCCAACCTCGTAGGCGACTGGGCCAACTGGGAGGAGTTCCGCCGCCTGGAGGCCCTCGGGCTGACCATGTACGGGCAGATGACCGCCGGTTCGTGGATCTACATCGGTACCCAGGGCATCCTCCAGGGCACGTACGAGACGTTCGCCGCCGTCGCCGCGAAGAAGTTCGGCGGCACGCTCGCCGGGACCATCACCCTGACCGCCGGGCTCGGCGGCATGGGCGGCGCCCAGCCGCTCGCCGTCACCATGAACGACGGCGTCGCGATCTGTATCGACTGCGACCCGCGCGCCATCGAGCGCCGTATCGAGCACCGGTACCTGGACGTGAAGGCCGACTCCCTGGAGCACGCCCTCCAGCTTGCCGTCGAGGCCCGTGACGCCCGCCGTCCGCTGTCGATCGGCGTCCTCGGCAACGCCGCCGAACTCGTCCCGCAGCTGTTCGCCATGAGCGCCCCCATCGACATCGTCACCGACCAGACCTCGGCCCACGACCCGCTGTCCTACCTGCCGACCGGCGTCGCCTTCGAGGACATGGCCTCCTACGCCGCCAAGGACCCGGCCGGCTTCACCACGCGCGCCCGCGAATCGATGGCCAGGCACGTCGAGGCGATGGTCGGCTTCATGGACGCCGGTGCCGAGGTGTTCGACTACGGCAACTCGATCCGCGGCGAGGCGCAACTGGCCGGCTACGACCGTGCGTTCGCCTTCCCCGGCTTCGTACCCGCCTACATCCGGCCGCTGTTCTGCGAGGGCAAGGGCCCCTTCCGCTGGGCGGCGCTGTCCGGGGACCCGGCCGACATCGCGAAGACCGACCGGGCGATCCTCGACCTGTTCCCCGAGAACGAGTCCCTCGCGCGCTGGATCAAGATGGCCGGTGAGCGTGTCCACTTCCAGGGCCTGCCCGCCCGCATCTGCTGGCTCGGTTACGGCGAGCGGGACAAGGCCGGCGAGCGGTTCAACGACATGGTGGCGAGCGGCGAGCTGGCCGCTCCGCTGGCCATCGGCCGCGACCACCTCGACTGCGGGTCCGTCGCCTCGCCGTACCGCGAGACCGAGGCGATGCTCGACGGCTCGGACGCGATCGCGGACTGGCCGCTGCTCAATGCCATGGTCAACGTGGCCTCGGGTGCGTCCTGGGTGTCCATCCACCATGGCGGCGGCGTCGGTATGGGCCGCTCCATCCACGCGGGCCAGGTGACGGTGGCCGACGGCACCAAGCTGGGCGGGGAGAAGATCCGCCGGGTGCTCACCAACGACCCGGGCATGGGCGTCATCCGGCACGTGGACGCCGGGTACGACATCGCGGAGTCCGTGGCCGAGGAGCGCGGTGTGCGGGTCCCGATGCGTGAAGGTGACGACGCGTGACCTTCCACAGCATGTGGGCGGAGCTGCTGCCGATCGGCCGTAGCTCCGCCTCCGGCGGCTACCGCCGCTTCGCCTGGACCGCCGCGGATGCCGAGTGCCGGGCCTGGTTCGAGGAGCAGGCCCGGGCGCGGGGGCTGGCCTACGAGGTCGACCGCAACGGCAACCAGTGGGCCTGGCTCGGGGATCCCGCCGAGGGGGACGCCGTCGTCACCGGGTCGCATCTCGACTCCGTCCCCGACGGCGGGGCCTTCGACGGCCCCCTCGGGGTCGTCTCCTCCTTCGCCGCTCTCGACGAACTGCGGGCGCGGGGCGTCGAGTTCGGCAAGCCCTTCGCCATCGTCAACTTCGGTGACGAGGAAGGTGCCAGGTTCGGGCTCGCCTGTGTCGGGTCGCGGCTGACCGCCGGGCAGCTGACCGTGGAGCAGGCGCACCGGCTGACCGACGGCGACGGCGTCACCCTGCCGCAGGCCATGGAGGCGGCCGGGTACGACCCCGACGCCATCGGGCCCGATCCGGAGCGGCTCGGCCGCATCGGCGCGTTCGTCGAACTTCATGTCGAGCAGGGGCGGGCCCTCGACCTGAGCGGTGACCGCGTGGGTGTGGCCAGCGCCATCTGGCCGCACGGGCGGTGGCGGTTCGACTTCCGGGGCGAGGCCAACCACGCGGGGACGACCCGGCTGGTCGACCGGCGCGACCCCATGCTGTCGTACGCCCGGACCGTCCTCGCCGCCCGCCGCGAGGCCGAACTCGCCGGAGCCGTCGCCACCTTCGGCAAGATCGCCGTCGAGCCCAACGGCGTCAACGCCATCCCCTCCCTGGTCAGCGGCTGGCTCGACTCCCGCGCCGCCGACCAGGAGAGTCTCGACGCCGTCGTCGGCGGGATCGAGAAGGCGGCCCGGGAGTACGCGGACGCGCACGGCGTCGACCTCGACGTGGTGCGTGAGTCCTTCACGCCCGTCGTCGAGTTCGACCACGCCCTGCGTGACGAACTGGCCCGTATCCTCGGCAGGGACCAGGACCCCGGACTGACCGTGCCCGTTCTGGGTACCGGTGCCGGACACGACGCCGGAATCCTCTCGGGGATCATTCCGACGGCCATGCTGTTCGTGCGCAACCCCACGGGCGTCTCGCACTCCCCGGCCGAGCACGCCGCCGAGGACGACTGCCTGGCCGGGGTGAGCGCACTCGCCGACGTACTGGAAGGGCTGGTGTGCAGGTGACGCAGACGTACTGGCTGGAGCACGCCTGGCTCGACCCGGCCGTCGAGCCGGGCGTCGCCCTCGACGTTGCCGACGGCCGCATCACCGCCGTGCGCACCGGAGTCGCCACCCCGCCCCCCGGCGCCGAGATCCTCCGGGGACTCACCCTCCCCGGCCTGGCCAACGCCCATTCGCACGCCTTCCACCGCGCCCTGCGCGGCACGGTCCAGGTCGGCTCCGGCACCTTCTGGACCTGGCGCGAGATCATGTACTCGTTCGCCGACCGGCTGACCCCCGAGACGTACCGCACGCTCGCCCGTGCCGTGTACGCGGAGATGGCGCTGGCCGGCGTCACCGCGGTCGGCGAGTTCCACTATGTGCACCACGCGCCGGGCGGCACCCCCTACGCCGACCCCAACGCCATGGGCGAGGCCCTCATCGACGCCGCCGCCGAGGCCGGCATCCGCATCACCCTCCTCGACACCGCCTATCTCTCCTCCGGCTTCGGGCAGCCGCCCAACGCCCACCAGCTCCGCTTCTCCGACGGCACGGCGGAGGCCTGGGCCGATCGCTGTTCAGTTCTCAAGGAACGGGATCACGCACGGATCGGTGCGGCCATCCACTCCGTACGGGCCGTGCCCGCGGGGCAGTTGGCGACGGTGGTGCGCTGGGCCGAGGAGCGGCGGGCCCCGCTCCACGTCCACCTCTCCGAGCAGACGGCGGAGAACGACGCCTGTCAGGAGGCCCACGGCTGCACCCCGACCCGCCTCCTCGCCGACCACGGCGTCCTCGGGCCGCGCACCACCGGTGTCCACAACACGCACCTCACGGACGAGGACATCCGCCTGATCGGCTCCACCTCCACCGGCACCTGTATGTGCCCGACCACCGAGCGGGACCTCGCCGACGGCATCGGCCCGGCCAAGGCCCTGCAGGCGGCCGGCTCCCCGCTCTCCCTCGGCTCCGACAGCCACGCCGTCATCGACCTCCTGGAGGAGGCGCGCGCGATGGAGCTGAACGAGCGGCTGCGCACCCGCACGCGCGGCCACTGGACGGCTGCGGCCCTGCTGCGGGCGGCCTCCGCCGACGGGCACGCGGCACTCGGCTGGGAGGGCGCGGGCGCCCTGGAGCCCGGCGCGCTCGCCGACTTCACGACGATCGCGCTCGACTCGGTCAGGACCGCGGGACCGCTGCCGCGGCTGGGCGCCGAGACGGCCGTATTCGCCGCGACGGCAGCGGACGTACGGCACACCGTCGTGGGCGGCCGGCACGTCGTACGCGACGGGGCGCACACACGCGTGCCGGATGTGCCACAAGCGCTGGCAGACGCCGTCGAAGCCCTGCGCGCCTGACGCCCACCTCCAGCCCGGCCACCCACGAGGAACCCATGAGCAGCACGGTCATCACCAACATCGCCAGCCTGGTCACCAACGATCCCTCCCTCGGTGACTCCTCCCCACTCGGTCTGATCCAGGACGCGGCCGTCGTCGTCGACGGTGACCGCGTCGCGTGGATCGGTGAGTCAAGCAAAGCACCCGCCACTGACAATCGGGTCGACGCAGGCGGCCGGGCCGTGATCCCGGGCTTCGTGGACTCCCACTCGCACCTCGTCTTCGCGGGCGACCGCACACAGGAGTTCAACGCCCGAATGTCGGGCCGCAGCTACTCGGCGGGCGGCATCCGTACGACGGTGGCGGCCACGCGGGCCGCGACGGACGCGGAGCTGGAGGCCAACCTCACCCGCTACCTCGCCGAGGCCCTGCGCCAGGGCACCACCACCTTCGAGACGAAGTCCGGCTACGGCCTCACCGTGAAGGACGAGGCGCGCGCCCTGCGCATCGCCTCCGCGCACACGGACGAGGTCACCTACCTCGGCGCCCACATCGTGTCGCCCGACTATGCCGACGACCCGGCCGCGTACGTGGCCCTGGTCACCGGCGAGATGCTCGACGCCTGCGCGCCGTACGCCCGCTGGATCGACGTCTTCTGCGAGAAGGGCGCCTTCGACGGCGACCAGGCCCGCGCGATCCTGACCGCGGGCAGGGCGAAGGGCCTGCACCCGCGCATCCACGCGAACCAGCTGTCCTTCGGCCCGGGCGTGCAGCTCGCGGTCGAGCTCGACGCGGCGAGTGCCGACCACTGCACGCATCTGACGGACGCCGACGTGGACGCGCTCGCCAACAGCCGTACGGTCGCCACGCTGCTGCCCGGCGCCGAGTTCTCGACCCGCGCCCAGTGGCCCGACGCCCGCCGTCTGCTGGACGCGGGCGTCACCGTCGCCCTGTCCACGGACTGCAACCCCGGCTCCTCCTTCACGTCCTCGGTCCCCTTCTGCATCGCGCTGGCGGTGCGGGACATGGGCATGACCCCCGACGAGGCGGTCTGGTCGGCCACGGCGGGAGGAGCCCGGGCGCTGCGCCGCACCGACATCGGCCGCCTCACCCCGGGCGCGTATGCGGACCTGGCGATCCTGGACGCCCCGAGCCATGTCCACCTGGCGTACCGGCCGGGCGTGCCTCTGGTCGGCGAGGTGTGGCGGCGGGGCGTACGTACGGTCTGATCCGTGGGGCCCGTATGCACGCGTGTCGTACTCGTGCGCGCGTGCGCCGCACCCGCCCTGCAGCGCTCAAGTGTTCGACCGATCCTGGCTAGACTCCCCTGAACATCGACATCGGTCCGCCGAGGACCGACCGTGCAAGGGGGAAGAAATGGTCAGCAGACGGGGGCTGTTGAGCGGGGCCGCGATCGTGGGCGCCGGTGCGCTGGCGGGTGTGGTGCGGGGCGCGGGTGTCGCGGCGGCGGACGCACCGCTGAACACGCCGTTCACGCCCGTTTCGGTGCCGCATCTGGCGGAGGCCGAGCGGATGGTGCAGTACCAGCGCCTGCTGGCTGCCGGTTATCTGACGGATGGTCTGGTGGGGTACTGGCCGCTGGACGGCAAGGGTGCCGACAGGTCCGGCCGCGAACGGCCGGTCACCCTCGGCGCGGGCGCGACCTGGACGACCCTGCGGGCCGGCGGCGAACTGAGCTTCGACGGCACCTCGGGGGCGTACGCGGCCACGGGCTCCGTCCTGGACACCACGGCTCCGTTCACGGTCTCGGCGTGGGTACGGCTCTCGGACGACGCCACCGGTCCGGCCGACCCGGCCACCATGTACACCGCGGTGAGCCAGGACGGCTCGATGGCCAGCCGCTTTCTGCTCCAGTACGACGACACGGCCCGGACGTGGGCGTTCAAGGTGCGCAGCCAGGACCAGAGCACCAAGGTGTCCGCCTTCGCCAAGAACCCCGCCGCGCTCGGTGTCTGGACGCACCTGACGGGCGTGTGGGACGGCACGCACATCCACCTCTATGTGAACGGCATGCTGGAGGGCAGTGCGGACACCACGCTGTCCTGGGCCGCGACAGAGGGCTTCAACATCGGCCGGGCCAAGTGGAACGGCGCGCCGGCGAACCGGTTCAAGGGCTCGGTGGACGACGTACGGGCCTACGACCGAGCCCTGACCGCCGAGGAGGTCGCCGTCGTCAGCGGCCGGACGGCGCGGCAGAACAACGTCTACCTGATCGGCTCCCCGGCGCAGGTGGTGTGGGGCACGCCCGGCGACCTGACGAGCTGGATCGCGCGCGCCCGTTGCTCATCGTTTCTCACGTGGGTGCTGAAGCACACCTACGGGTGGGCGACGGACGACTACTTCACCCAGTACTTCCAGGACCGGATTCCGGAGGCCGCCGACTACCGGAAGGCGTTCACCGACGGCACGGCCGGTCCGCGCTTCAGGAGGATCCGCAAGGTCGCCGACCTGCAGCCGGGCGATGTGATCGCGGTGGACTACAACGGCACCGACGACGCGAACACCGGCCACATCGTGATGGTCAGGGAGGTCAAGGGGGTCTTCTCCGGGTCGCTGAACTTCAGCGGGGAGACGCAGTACGCCGTCGAGGTCGTCGACTGCACCTCCGACCCGCACGGCGTGTACGGGCTGTCGAACTATGCCCTGTACCCCGACACCCGCATGGTCGGCGTCGTGAACGGCGAGAACCTCCAGGGCGTCGGCATCGGCCACATGATGTTCTACGCCGCCGACGACACGGGCGAGTTCTCCCGGTACCGATGGAGCGTCAACTCCGGTTCGGCGAAGACGTACACCGTCACGGACCGTCCGATCGCGGCCGCGCGGGTCGTATGACGGCGGGGGCCGGGGCTCGTGCCGTCATACGGACTGCCCCGCCTTCCACCGCTGGTCGTCTCTCCCCTGGTCCGGCACCAGGGACACCCTGTCGCCCCAGTCCGGCGTCACTGCGTTGTCGGGGGCGATCTCGGGTCGGATCACCCCCTGGGAGTCGACCGTGAAGCGCAGGTTCTGGCCGTTGGAGCCGTAGACCGAGGAGCACTCCCAGATGCCGACGCCCCGGTCGGTGGAGCCGCGGCTGTCCAGACAGAAGTCGGGGTCGGCGTACGACTGGAGGACCTCCCGTGAGGTGTCCACCCGCCACTGCTGCGTCGGGGACGACGTGCAGGGCGCCATGATGACGTCCGTGCCCAGGTCCATGACCCCGTCGCGGATGTCCAGGCACAGGCCGGAGTCGACGTTCACCACCTGGGCGTACGTGCCGTTCGGGGCATGTGCCGCAGGCGGCTTAGGCTTCGGCTTCGGCCTGGGCGTCGGGGATGCCGGGTGCGTGCTCTTCGAGGCCTTCGGAGTCGGCGTCGGGCTCGGTGACTTCGTCGTCGGCGTCGGGGAGGGGGACGGCGTCAGCGAGACCGTCTGCGTCACCGTCACGGCGGGCAGCGGCGTCGACGGGCGTACGTTGCTCGCGGCCCGTTCTGGCTCCGAACCACCCGAGGTGAGCAGGTAGACCAGCAGTGGCGCCAGCGCTACGCCGACGGCCGTCGCGGCCAGCGTGAAGCGCCGCGACGGCCACCAGCCCGCGAGCCCGCTCACGCCGGACATGAGCTGCTCGTCCGCGCCGCCCATGACGTACGCCGTACCGCCCCACGGCAGCAGGCCCTCCGCCAGTGCCGTGCGCGGGGCGTCGCGCAGCTGGGACAGCTCCTCGTACGCGGTGGCGCACTGCACGCAGTGCACCATGTGGGCGTGCAGATCGGCGCTGTAGCGCGGGTTGCCGGGGCGCACCGACTCCTCGATCAGCCGCCGGAAGTCCTGGCATCGCGGATTGCCGGAGGCGGCGAGCCGGGTCTTCAGAAGGGACTGGCGCAGCGCCTGGAACGCCGGTTCGATGCCGTAGTCCACGTCCTGCGGGGTCAGCCCCAGCAGACCGGCCGTCCGCTCCGCCGGCTCCTGCTCGACGACGCCGTACCAGACCAGCCCCTGGATGCGGACCGGAAGTGCCCGGAACGCGGCGAGCATCGGCGGGCGGCCGCCCTCGGATCCGGCCTCGCGCAGCTGGGTGCGCAGCCCCGCATCGAGGCGGGAGGCGCGCTCGTCCGCCGCCCAGGAGGCGCTCACGCGGCCCGCCAGCAGCAGGAGTTGATGGCGCCAGGGGCCGCGCGGTTCATTGCCGCGGGCGGTGTCGCGGGCCGCGAGCGCGAACGCCTGCGCGGTCAGCTGCCGGGCCGCGTTCTCCTCGACCGTGCACAGCCGGGCATAGGCGAGGACCGCGGGGCGGTGGCGCATACGCAGCTCGCGCAGGGCGGGATACGCGGTCGCGGTGTCGTTGCGCAGCAGATCGGTCAGCCGGGCGTCGGACACCGTACTGTGCATGCCGCCGCCGGCCTCGACCTCGTCGTCGTCCTGCTCAGCCCCGGCCATCCCCGTGCCTCCTCGCACCCCTGGACCTGTCGGCGGGCACGCCTGAGACTGAGACGTACTGGCCGGTATGGGGTGACCATAGTGATGGAAGGGGTCCCGTGGGAAAAGGGGTTCCCGCGGGTAACCCTGGTCCGGGCCGTGAGTGGTTCGGGAAGCGGCTGTGAAGACCCAGATGACCCTCAAGAAGTCGAAGAACCCGGGAGGTTGGGGCCGTGGTACACAACTCGCCCGGTGCCCGGCCGAGTTGTGCGGCGCGGGCACCGGGCGAGCGGCGACCGATTTCTGGAATGTCCGGCCCCTGGCCGTCACTCCTCGACCGTGAGCCCCTTCCGTAGGCGCACCAGTGTCCGTGACAGCAGTCGCGACACATGCATCTGCGAGATGCCGAGCTCGTCCCCTATCTCCGACTGCGTCATGTTCGCCACGA
The DNA here is from genome assembly GCF_040298185.1 of Streptomyces sp. NPDC001634. NCBI lineage: Bacteria > Bacillati > Actinomycetota > Actinomycetes > Kitasatosporales > Streptomycetaceae > Streptomyces > Streptomyces sp. NPDC001634. The sequence goes on from NZ_JBEOZU010000044.1 coordinate 26,480, forward strand.
AGCGCAGCGACAGGATCTTCCGGTCGCGCGGCGGGAGTTCGGCGATCAGCGGCTTCAACGACTCGACGTACTCGATGCCTTCAAGCCCGTGGTCCTCGTACCCGATCCGGTCCGCGAGCGCGCCCTCGGAGTCGTCCTCCTCCGGCTGGGCGTCGAGGGAGCTCGCCGTATAGGCGTTCGACGCCGCCATGCCCTCGACGACCTCGTCGTTCGAGAGGCCCAGACGTTCCGCCAGCTCCGCCACCGTCGGGGCGCGGTCGAGCTTCTGGGCGAGTTCGTCGCCGGCCTTCGCCAGGTCGAGACGGAGTTCCTGCAGCCGACGCGGAACGCGCACCGACCACGACGTGTCGCGGAAGAAGCGCTTGATCTCGCCGACGATCGTCGGCATCGCGAAGGTGGGGAACTCGACGCCTCTGCTGATCTCGAAGCGGTCGATCGCCTTGATCAGGCCGATCGTGCCGACCTGGATGATGTCCTCCATCGGCTCGCTGCGCGAGCGGAAGCGGGCGGCGGCGAACTTCACCAGGGCCAGATTCAGTTCGACGAGGGTGTTGCGGACGTACGCGTATTCGTGCGTTCCCTCCTCGAGCGACTCCAGTCGTTCGAAGAGCGTCTTGGACAGGGCCCGTGCGTCCACCGGCCCCACCTCGTCATAAGGGGGGATCTCCGGAAGCCCGGCCAGACCATCGTCGGCCAGGCCGTCTGCGGGGTCGTGGTCCGGTCGTTCCAGAGAGGGTGCCGACGTCGCCCTCTGGGTCTGCGATGCGTCGAGCCGGGGTGACATGATGTCCTCCATCGTTCTCGGCATATGGCCGCCGATGCCAATACGTGCACTGCGGTGTGCGGCGCCTCCAAAGCCGGCCGTGTCGAATGGCTGTCCCTACTAGCCCTACCCGCTTTCGATGACCGATGGCAAGTGCGTTCTGTTGTGAAATGTCCGAATTAGTGGGGTTGTTCGGGTGCCGGGGAGTGTGAGGAAGGCGTAGTGTTCGAGGGCGTCCATCAACAGCCACGACGTCGGGAGAGAGACGGCATGGACCGCGGGACGGTCGGCAGCGCACAGTCGGGCCGGCTTCTGGTCGAGGTGCGGCAAGAGGGCACGAGTGCCGTCGTGACCCCGGCGGGTGAGCTGGATCACCACACCGCCGATCTGCTGCGTGAACCACTCGAGGACTGCCTCGAGAAGGGGTTCTCACGTCTGGTCGTCGACTGTTCGCAGCTGGAGTTCTGCGACTCCACCGGGCTGAACGTACTGCTCGGCGCCCGGCTCAAGGCCGATGCTGCGGGTGGCGGGGTCCATCTGGCGGGCATGCAGCCGGTGGTGGCCCGGGTCTTCGAGATCACCGGGGCGGACGCCGTCTTCACCGTCCACGAGACGCTCGGCGCCGCCCTGGCCGAGTGAGGAGGCGGCCGGCGGGCCCCGACTCCAGATGCCCTGTGTGACCAGTGCGTTACGCGCGTCACAGGTTCCCGGCCGAATCCATGGGTGTTCCGGCGGCCCGGTCGGGCAGGAGACATGCTGAATATGTCGGCAGCCAGGACGAAAGCCGCAAGAAGAGGGCCCCACGCGAACGGCACGAGCAACAACCGACGGAAACGCCGTCAATCTCCGTACTGACTCCTGAATCGTGAACTGGTGAATCGGTGAGGTGAAGCGCTGATGAGCACCACCCGGCCCTACTCGCCGGGCGACCGCGGCCCCGAGCCCAGCGGCGCTTCCGGAACGCCCGTGCAGGGGCAGCCCGTCGAGGGCGCTTCCTCCGGCGTGCCCGGCGAGGAGGCGCCCACCTCCGTGCGGCAGGTCCGCACACTGAGTTTTGACGGCGAGAGCGGAGTCGTCCCGCTCGCCCGCGACTTCGCCCGCCAGGCGCTGTACGCATGGGGCTGGCTGCCCGCCGCCACCGCCGACCAGCGGGCCGCCGCCGAGGATGTGCTGCTCGTCGTCTCCGAGCTCGTCACCAACGCGTGTCTGCACGCCGAGGGTCCGGAGGAGCTGCGGATCGCGTGCGACACCAAGGTGCTGCGCATCGAGGTCTCCGACAAGGGTTCCGGCCAGCCCGCCCCGCGCACCCCGCACCGCGCCGGACGACCCGGCGGCCACGGGATGTTCATCGTGCAGCGACTCTGCCTGGACTGGGGCGTCGTACGCACCCCCGGGGTCGCGGGCAAGACGGTGTGGGCGGAGCTCGGCGCGCCAGCGTAACGCGCCCGTGTAACTCCCGACTTCGGTTACCCGCGGTTCGAACCATTTTTCGTACGTCACCACTTGCGCGCCGGATCGCCACAGATCCGGCGCGCATTGTGTCTTCCCTCCACAGGACGCCGGGCGTACCTTGACGGCCGAAATCTGATATGCCGTCAGGAATCGAGGGGACCGTGTCGTACCACAAGCGAACCGCCGCGCTCGCGTCCGCCGCGGCCCTGGCCGGCTCGGCGGTGTTGATGACCGCCCCCGCAGCCCGGGCCGACGTCGTCGACGTCAACTACCGGTGCCAGACGCCGATCGGCGTCAAGAGTGCCGTGTCGCCCATCGACATCAAGGGTGTCAGGAGCGGCAGCGGGTACAGGATCACCATGTCCTGGCAGAAGGGCGTCTCGTCCAGCCCGGTGGAACTGGGCAAGGGTGCGATGAACCCGAGTGCCACCATCAAGCTGGGCGGCGCCGACAGCGGCACCGTGTCGGTGACGGGCCCCGCCAACCAGACGGCGATCCCTGCCAACACCCCCATCAAGATCAACGACCTGAGCGGCACCTACACACCGCAGAAGACCGGCAAGGTCACCTTCACGGCGGGCGTGTTGACCATCAAGGCGCTCGGTACGACGACCACGTGCACCCCGACCAACAGCCCCGGACCGTCACTGAGCCTCGACGTCACGGCCGCGGGCGGCGGATCGTCCGGCTCCACGCAGAGCGGCACGGACTCCGGCGGTCAGCTTCCGAAGACCGGCCCCGAGGACTCGGTCGTCGCCCTGGGCACCCTCGGCGGGACGGTCCTGCTCGCGGGCGCAGCCGGGGTGCTGTGGCTGACACGCCGTCACCAGACCGTACGCCGCTGAGGCGCACTCCCGAGCCGCCGGGACGCCATTGCCACGCAGGGAGCCGCCGATGCCGTACGCCCGCCACGCCCTCTGTCTCACCGTCGTCGCCCTGAGCCTGCTGGCTGCCGCGCCCGCCGCGGCAGGCGATGACGGGTGGACCGTCGCGCCCGCGACGGGAGGCGCGGGCGGGCGGCCGTACGTCTACGCGGAGGGCGAGCCCGGGACGGTGCTGCAGGACGCGGTGTCGGTGCTCAACCCGGGCGGGCAGCCGCTGACCGTCCGGCTGAGCGGCGCCGACGCGGACAACACCGCCGACGGCGGCTTCACCGTACGGAAGAAGTCGGTGGACACCGGCGCGTGGATCGGTTTCGCGCACACGAGCGGCGGGATGGGGGTCTCCCCTGCTCATGGGGGTCCCCCCGCTCGAGCGAAGTCGAGCGTGGGGGAGAAGCCGAGAGCTTGGGGGAGGGCCGCGGTCCGCACGGTCTCGGTGACGGTGCCCGCCCGCACCCGCGCCGACGTGCCGTTCACCGTGACCGTGCCCGCGGGCGCCGCGCCCGGCGACCACCCCGGCGCGATCGTGGCGAGCGCGGGCGGCCGCTCGTCGGCCGTCCGCGTCCAGCTCCGGGTCTCCGGGCCCATGCTGTCGGCGCTGACCGTGGAGCACGTGGCGGTTCGCGGCGGACGGATCTCCTACGAGCTGGTCAACCGCGGTACCACCGTGCTGACCCCGAGGCTCGCGGTGCGCGCCGACGGGTTGTTCGACCGGGTCCTCGACCGTGCCCCGCGCACCCTGCCCCTCGAACTGCTGCCGGGCCGCCGGGTCAGGCTCACCGAGCCCTGGCCGCAGCACCCGGCGCTCGACGCGGTGGACGTGCGGCTCACGGTCACGGCGGCAGGCGGTGCGCAGGGTTCCGGGTCCGCGTCGGTGCGGTTCGTCCCCTGGGGAGCGGTGGCGGGCACCGGCGCCGGGCTGCTGGCCGCGGTGGGCGCCGGTGTGGTCGTACGACGCCGCAGGCGCCCACCGCCGGACGGCCGGGCGCAGGACCGGCCGCCCAGGGAAGTCGAGTTGACGGGAGCGGTGACGTGAAGGGGCGTATCTCGGCGCTGGTGGCGGTGCTCGCTCTCGTCCTGGCGCCCTTGGCCGGGCCGGCCTGGGGCGCCGGCCAACCCACCGTCAAGCTGTCCGCGTCCCAGGCGGGGACGGGCGGCTCGATCACCGTGACCGGCAGCGGCTGGCCGTCGAAGACGCTGCTGATGATCCTGATCTGCGGGCAGTCCGTGCCGTCCCGGGGCGTGATCGGCGGCACCAACTCCTGCGCCAACGCGGACGGACGGGCCGTCACGACGGACGGGCAGGGGCAGTTCAGCCGCAAGCTGCCGGTGGCCGAGCCGCCCGTGCCGTGCCCCTGCGTGGTGCATGTCGCCACCGTCACCGGGGCGAAGGCGGACGCCGACGCGATCTTCCAGGTCGCCGGGCACGCCGTGGAACCGCTGCCCGCCGAGTCCGCCGCCGGACGCCTCTCGGTGCTGACGGACACCCGCCTGGACGGGGCGAGCGGGCTGCTGACCTGGTTCGGGGCTCCGCCGTCCCGGACGCTGGTGTTCACCGTCGGCAGCGTCGGCGCGTCGCCGGTCAAGAACCCCGTATTCCGGGTCGGCACCTCCCACGGGGTGTTCGCCCCGCAGTGGGACGAGCAGCAGTGGCACGGCACGATCGCGCCCGGCAGGAAGGCGCAGATCAAGCTGCCGGTGGAGCTGTCGGCGGGCGCCCACGGCGACTACACGGTCTCGCTGGAGTACGGCGGGAAGGTCCTCGCCGAACAGCCGTGGGGCGTCGACAGGCCCTGGGGCGTGACCCTCTTCTGGGTCCTGGTCTGCGTGGTCGTCCCGGGCGCCGTCTTCCGCGCCGGTTTGGCCGTCGTGGACCGGGTACGGCCGCGCCGGCCGGCCGCGCGGGCGGTACCCCGCCGGAGCCTGCGGCTCCCGGAACTCACTCTGCGACTGCCGAAGTTCGGCGCTCCCTCGCCCGCTGCCGAAAACCGCACCACCACGACCCTGCCGTGGTTCACCCCGGACACCGATCCGGGGACCGCGGTGAACGGTCGGCTCTCCGCACCGCAAGAGAACAGTCCGACGACCCCGACGAAGGGAAACACGTGAGCACGCAACGGAGAGTTTCTGCGGCAGGGGGCGGAAGCAAGGGGGAGAGAACGGCCGGGGGCGGAGGCAGGAGGGCGGGCGCGGCCGGGGTGGCGCTGATGCTGGGTGGTGCGGGCCTCCTGCTCGGCGTGGCCGCGGCACCGGCCCAGGCGGCCGAGGTGTCGTTCGCGACCCACTGCGTGCCGCCCGCCGGCATCGACCCGGTCGACGGGACCACGAAGGTCGAGATCACCGCCCCGGCCACGGCGAAGGTGGGCGACACGGTCGATGTCGTGTGGAAGTTCGTGCAGGCCGCGTCGAAGAACCCCGACATCATCGACCTTCCCGCCGACTCGGTCGAGCCGTCCGGCATCCTCAAGGCGGCCGGTGCGCAGACCGCGGACATCGCCATGCAGGGGGCACGCAAGAACCCGGCGATCCCCAAGGGCGGCGCCATGGTGCTGTCCGACATGAAGGGCACGCTGAAGCTGACGACGCCGGGTGAGGTGACGCTGACGCCGGACGCGTACACCGTCAACGCCATGTCCACGGACACCAAGTGCACGCCGACGGAGTCGGTGCAGAAGGCGGCGACGATCGAGGTGGCGGCGGGGAACGGGAGCACGTCGAGTACGTCGGCGTCACCGACCGGCACTGCCTCGGCCTCGCAGTCTGCCTCGCAGTCGGCGACCCCGTCTCAGACGTCGAGCGAGTCCGCCTCGGCTTCGGCGAGCGCGAGCGACGGCACGGGCAGTGGCCAGACCGACTTCACCGGCAAGGAGGTCCAGGTGCCCTACACCTGCAAGACGCCCATCGGCGACAAGAGCGCGACCTCGCCCGTGCAGATCAACGCCAAGAAGAACGGCGGAAGCTTCGACCTCACCGTGCAGTTCAAGAAGTCGGTGATGAACAGTCCGGCGGACATCCCGAAGGGCTCGGTGAAACCGTCGATGGAGGTCGTGCTGGGCGGCGCCGACAAGGGCACCGTCCATGTCGAGGGCCCCACGAACGCGAGCGACATCAAGTCGGGCGACCCGATCGAGATCCCGGACCTGACGGGCACGTACAAGCCGGGCGCGAGCGGGCAGTCGACGCTGTCGCCGGGCGTGCTGACCATCAAGGCCCTGGGGACGACCACGACGTGCACGCCGACGAAGACCGCGGTGTCGCTGACCCTGGACACCTCGCAACAGCCGGGCGGGGCGTCCGGCGGCTCGTCGACATCGGGAGGCACCTCGGGATCGGGAGGCACCTCGGGCGGGCTGGCCCAGACCGGCGCGGACGACCACGGCGCCCTGAAGGCCCTGGGCCTCGTGGCCGGGACGGCGATCCTGCTGGGCGGGGCGGTGTTCACGTTCCTGCCGCGGCGCGTCCGCTGACCCCCCGGGAACGGCGGAGGGCCGCCGCACCCACGCGGGTGCGGCGGCCCTCCGGAAGCCGGGACCGACGTCAGTGCACGTCGCCCATGAGCTCCTTGACCTTCTTGCGGTACATCCACACCGCGAGACCGGCGACCACGGCGAGCGCGGCCTCCAGGGCCACGATGCCCGTCTTGTTGAGGTCGACGCCCGCGATGGAGAGCAGACCGGTCGTGGCGTCACCGGCGGTGACGGCCAGGAACCAGACACCCATCATCTGGGAGGCGTACTTCGCCGGCGCCATCTTCGTGGTGACGGACAGGCCCACCGGGGACAGGGTCAGCTCACCGACGGTCTGCACGAAGTAGATCGCGACCAGCCACATCGCCGCGGCCTTGTGGCCGCCGTCGGCGATCGAAAGCGGGGCGAGGAACAGGAAGAAGGACGCACCGATCAGGACGAGACCCGAGGCGAACTTCACCGCCGTGCTCGGCTCCTTGCCACGCCGGTTCAGGGCGAGCCACACCCAGGCGAAGACCGGGGCCAGCGCCATGATCATGACCGGGTTGACCGACTGGTACCAGGAGACCGGGAACTTCCAGCCGAAGATCGTGTTCTCGGCCGACGAGTCGGCGAAGATCGACAGGGTCGAGCCACCCTGGTCGTAGATCATCCAGAACACGGCCGCGGCCACGAAGAACCAGATGTACGCCGTCATCCGGGACTGCTCGGGGCGGTCCAGGTCCTTGTCCCGCTTGATCCGGGCGATGACCATGACCGGAATGATCAGGCCGGCGAGGGTGATCGGGACCAGCAGCCAGTTCAGCGTGTAGACACCGGAGAAGCCGACGATCGCGTAGAAGACGACCGCGACGGCCGCCCACAGAGCCGACTTCTGCAGCGTGGAGGTCTTCTCCGCGGGGCTCAGCGGGGTCGGGACCACCTTGGAGCGCTCGCTCAGGTGGCGGCCGCCGAGCAGGTACTGGCCGAGGCCGAGCGCCATGCCGACCGCGGCGAGCGCGAAGCCCAGGTGCCAGTTGACGTTCTCACCGACCGTGCCGATGACCAGCGGCGCGGCGAAGGCGCCCAGGTTGATGCCGATGTAGAAGAGCGTGAAGCCACCGTCGCGGCGCGCGTCGTCCGGGCCCTCGTAGAGATGGCCGACCATGGTCGAGATGTTGGCCTTCAGCAGACCCGAGCCGATCGCGACGAGACCGAGACCTGCGTAGAAGGTGCCGGAGGACGGCAGGGCCAGCGTGAGGTGGCCCAGCATGATGACGAAGCCCGCCACGGCGACCGTCTTGCGGGGGCCGAGGACACGGTCGGCGAACCAGCCGCCCGGCAGGGCGAGCAGGTACACCAGCGACACGTACACCGAGTAGATCGCGGTCGCGGTGGCCGCGCTCAGGTGCAGGCCGCCCGGTGCGACCAGGTACAGCGGGAGAAGGGCCTTCATGCCGTAGTAGGAGAACCGCTCCCACATCTCGGTCATGAAGAGAGTGGCCAGTCCGCGGGGGTGGCCGAAGAAGGTCTTCTCGGAACCGGGGGTGCCCGGGCGGACCGAGTCCTTCGTCAGGCTGGACGCCATGGTCGTTCCTTGTAGGTCGGGGCGAGCGCGTGGGGGTCCCCTGCTCGAACGAAGCGAAGAGAGCTTCGGGGAGTCGCACGCCCGGTGGGGCGGCCGGTTGGGGTCCCCCCTGCTCGAAGAGCTCGGGGGAGGGATCGGTCGTCCACCCCCACGCCCACGGGGTGTCCGCTCCGGGTCACGGAGCGGCGGACGGCGACCACCGGGATCCACGCCTCTACGCGCGTCGACGCGCCAGAGGCCCGGCCACAGGTCATTCCTTTCAAGGCTGGCGGGAACCAGCCCGCACACAAAAGAGACCTTCAGCGTCAAGTGCCCGCCAAAGGTCCCCGGTGGTGCTAGAGGCGTTCTGGTCACCATACGGCATGACAGCACCGGATATGGAAGGACTTGAGACACGGATCACAGGTGATTCCGGAACTATGGACACCTATTCGAAGGCGTTCACCCGGATGGCGCCCCACAGCCGCAGGCGCGACTCCGTTCCGTGACGGACCGTCGCGCCTGATCATCATCGCAGCCCAAGGTAAGAATTCTCGCCAGTCGATCACACCTGCGATCACACCTTTGCTCTTGTCATAGGCGGACTACCATCACCCCATGACCCGTGTACTGCTCGCCGAGGACGACGCTTCCATCTCGGAGCCGCTGGCCCGTGCCCTGCGCCGGGAGGGTTACGAGGTCGAAGTGCGCGAGGACGGACCCACCGCGCTCGACGCCGGAATGCAGGGCGGCGTCGACCTGGTCGTCCTGGACCTCGGGCTGCCCGGCATGGACGGCCTGGAGGTGGCCCGCCGACTGCGCTCCGAGGGCCACACCGTCCCGATCCTCATCCTGACCGCGCGCGCCGACGAGGTGGACACCGTCGTCGGCCTCGACGCGGGCGCCGACGACTACGTCACCAAGCCCTTCCGGCTCGCCGAGCTGCTCGCCCGCGTCCGGGCGCTGCTGCGCCGCGGCGCCACCGAGCCCTCGCAGCCGCCCGCCACGCACGGGGTGCGCATCGACGTCGAGTCTCACCGGGCGTGGATGGGCGACGAGGAGCTGCAGCTCACCGCCAAGGAGTTCGACCTGCTGCGGGTCCTTGTGCGGGACGCGGGCCGGGTCGTCACGCGCGACCAGCTGATGCGCGAGGTCTGGGACACGACGTGGTGGTCGTCCACCAAGACGCTGGACATGCACATCTCCTGGCTCCGCAAGAAGCTGGGCGACGACGCGGCGAATCCGCGGTACATCGCGACGGTGCGGGGAGTGGGTTTCCGCTTCGAGAAGAGCTAGGCGCTGCCGCTGGGCTCCGCCGGGATTTCGGGTGCTCGGGGTGACTACGCGCGTTGCGCCTTGCCCGCTGACGCGCCGTGTGCGTCTGCGGGCAGTGTGTGGCTGGTCGCCGCCCACGCGGCGGAGCCGTATGACGTCACAGCCCCGCGCCCCTGAAGGGGCGCTGCCCCACCTCTGGGGTGCCGATGGGCCCGGGGGCACACTGGTCGTCGTAAAGCCACCGCCCGGAGGGCCCCGTGCGTCGTCGTCTCATCCAGTCCACCCTCGCCGTCGTCCTCGTGGTGATCGCTGTCTTCGGCGTCTCCCTGGTGATCGTCGAGACCCGGACGATCAGCAACAGCGCCCAGGAGCGCGTCGACTCGGAGGCGCTCCGGCTCGCCAGCATCGTGGACAGCCGGCTCCTCGGCGACGAGAAGGTCACCGCCGCGGTCTTCAAGGACCAGGTCACCGGCGACCGGTACGCGGTGATCGACATCCCAGGCCAGACCCCCATCAAGGTCGGCGCCAAGGCGACCGGCGACGTCATCCACTCCACGGCCAAGGGCGAAGAGGGCGAGACGGTCCGCGTCGAGGAGCCCCGCTCCGCGGTCACCCGCGAAGTCGGCCGTACGCTGCTGATCATCGCCCTGGTCGCCCTGCTCGCGATCATCGCCGCTGTCCTGCTCGCCGTACGCCAGGCCAACCGCCTCGCCTCGCCGCTCACCGACCTCGCCGAGACCGCTGAGCGCCTCGGCTCCGGGGACCCGCGCCCGCGGCACAAGCGGTACGGCGTCCCCGAGCTGGACCGGGTCGCCGATGTCCTCGACTCCTCCGCCGAGCGGATCGCGCGCATGCTGACGGCCGAGCGGCGCCTGGCCGCGGACGCCTCCCACCAGCTGCGTACGCCCCTCACCGCGCTCTCCATGCGCCTGGAGGAGATCACCCTCACCGATGACCCGGACACGGTGAAGGAGGAGGCGACAATCGCGCTGACGCAGGTGGAGCGGCTCACGGACGTGGTGGAGCGGCTGCTGACGAACGCCCGCGACCCGCGCACCGGCTCCGCGGTCTCCTTCGACCTCGACGAGGTCATCCAGCAGCAGCTCGCCGAATGGCGCCCCGCCTACCGCAGCGCGGGCCGCGCGATCGTCAGCTCCGGCAAACGGCATCTGCGGGCCGTGGGCACCCCGGGCGCGGTCGCCCAGGTGCTGGCGGCCCTGATCGAGAACTCCCTCATGCACGGCGGCGGCACAGTCGCCCTGCGCACCCGTGTCACGGGCAACCAGGCGGTCGTGGAGGTCACGGACGAGGGCCCGGGCGTGCCGCCCGAGCTGGGCTCCCGCATCTTCGAGCGCACGATCAGCGGCCGCAACTCCACGGGCATCGGTCTGGCGGTCGCCCGTGACCTGGCGGAGGCCGACGGCGGCCGCCTGGAAATGCTCCAGGCGAAGCCCCCGGTCTTCGGCCTGTTCCTGTCCCGCACGCCCCTGAAGATGCCGCCGACGGGGGAGGAGCCGGAGCGGACGGTCAGGTAGGACGAGGGCGCGGGAGGGGCGGCGGCCCGGGTTCGGCGGGCTCGCGGGGCAAGCAGCAGAGGCGGGCACCGTGGCGTGCAGCAACCGGAAGCAGCGCGTCGGATATGGCCGGATCCCGTCGGGGCGGCATCCGGTGGGGGGGATCCGGTGGAGGCGGGATGTGGTGGGGCCCGGAGTCCGGGGCCGACCGCCGGGCGAGGCGCACTCGACAGGGCCGCCGGACCAGCTTGGAGGAGGGCGCCGGGCGGACTCCGCTCGCGCGGCGCAGCCAGTCGGGGCCGGCCATCGGTCAAGACGTACTCGCTGGAGACGACTGGAGAAGAGCGGCTCGGTAAGGCGAGCAGCCGGGCCAGGGGCGAGAGCGGCCCCACGGTCAGGTGAAGCCAAGCCCGGCGTCCGCCGTACGACAAACGCGCAAACCCGGAGTTCGCGGGTTTGCGCGTCGTTGCACGGCTCAGCGGTTGACGCGCTGCCTGCGCCCCCGCTCCTTCTCCGCCTGCTTCAGGATCGACTCCGCGCCCGCCACGGCCTCCCCGGCCGGCATCGCCTTGAAGACCCACGAGCGGTACGACCAGAAGCGGAACAGGGTCCCGAGGCCGATGCCGAGGAACTTGAAGATGTTGCTCTGCAGCGGGCTGTCCCAGCCGAAGCCGTACGTCGCCACGTACAGCACACCGTTCTCGATCACGAGTCCCGCCGCGCTGAACAGCAGGAACAGCGTCATCTCCCTGGTGCTGCCGCTCTTGTCGCGGTCCCGGTACGTGAAGTAGCGGAACCCGATGTAGTTGAAGACGATCGCGACGACGGTGGCGATGAGGCTGGCGCGGACCACCTGGAGACCGGTGACGTTCCGTACCAGGTTGAACACAAGGAGATTGACCAGCAGACCGGCCCCGCCGACCGCGCCGAACTTGGCGATCTCGCGTGCGAGCTGGTCGAACTGCCTGCGCACCGCGCCGTGGGGCTTGTCCTTCAGGCCTGTGGAACCACTGCCCATCGTCTCGCCAGCCCCCGTCGGGTCGCTCGTATCTGTCTGTGTCGTTCGGTCGAATCGGCCGACCGGCAGGGCGTGCCGGGCCGTTCCGTCAACCCCGCCATGCTAACCACCGGCCGTGAGCGGCGCCCGTGGACAGGTCATGAGGACGACAAGAAAGCGCCTACAGGAGCCCCAAAGGGACGGAAACCGGCCCCCGTGGCGCGGCCGATACCCTAGGTGCGTGACGTTCCCGGTAGTCGGCATGGTCGGCGGAGGCCAGCTCGCTCGTATGACCCACGAGGCAGGCATCCCGCTCGGCATCAGGTTCAAGCTCCTCAGTGACACCCCCCAGGACTCCGCGGCGCAGGTCGTGAGCGACGTCGTCATCGGCGACTACCGCGACCTGGACACGCTGCGCGCGTTCGCACGGGGGTGTGACGTGATCACGTTCGATCACGAACATGTGCCCACAGAGCACCTGCGGGCCCTCGAGGCTGACGGCATCCCCGTCCGCCCGGGTCCGGACGCGCTCGTGCACGCCCAGGACAAGGGTGTGATGCGCGCGAAGCTCGACGCGATCGGCGTGCCGTGCCCGCGCCACCGGATCGTGAGCGACCCGCAGGACGTCGCCGCCTTCGCCGCCGAGCTCGAAGGGGGCGGGCACGAAGTGCCCTCCGCCAAGGACGGTGGTGGGAGACGGGCGGGCGGATTCCCTGTCGTCCTGAAGACCGTCCGCGGCGGCTACGACGGCAAGGGCGTGTGGGTCGTACGGTCCGTCGAGGAGGCCGCCGAGCCGTTCCGCGCCGGCGTCCCGGTCCTTGCCGAGGAGAAGGTCGACTTCGTACGGGAGCTGGCCGCCAACGTCGTACGGTCGCCGCACGGTCAGGCGGTCGCCTATCCCGTCGTCGAGTCCCAGCAGGTGGGCGGGGTCTGTGACACGGTGATCGCACCCGCCCCCGACCTCGACGAGGCCCTCGCGCTCCAGGCCGAGGAGATGGCCCTGCGCATTGCCAAGGAGCTTGGCGTCGTCGGCCACCTCGCCGTCGAGCTGTTCCAGACCCGCGACGGCCGCATACTCGTCAACGAGCTGGCGATGCGCCCGCACAACTCGGGCCACTGGACCCAGGACGGCGCGATCACGTCGCAGTTCGCCAACCACGTACGGGCCGTCCTCGACCTCCCGCTCGGCGACCCGCGCCCCCGCGCCCCATGGACGGTCATGGTGAACGTCCTCGGCGGCGACTACCCGGACATGTACTCCGCGTACCTGCACTGCATGGCCCGCGACCCCAAGCTCAAGATCCACATGTACGGCAAGGACGTGAAGCCCGGCCGCAAGGTCGGCCACGTCAACACCTACGGCGACGACCTCGACGACGTGCTGGAGCGCGCCCGTCACGCTGCCGGCTACCTGAGAGGCACCATCACCGAATGAGCCCTGTTGTAGGCATCGTCATGGGATCGGACTCCGACTGGCCCGTCATGGAGGCCGCCGTCCAGGCCCTCGACGAGTTCGAGATCGAGTACGAGGTCGACGTCGTCTCCGCGCACCGTATGCCGCGCGAGATGATCACGTACGGCGAGCAGGCCGCGGACCGCGGTCTGAAGGTGATCATCGCGGGCGCGGGCGGTGCCGCCCACCTGCCCGGCATGCTGGCGTCCGTCACCCCGCTGCCGGTCATCGGCGTCCCGGTCCCGCTGAAGTACCTGGACGGCATGGACTCTCTGCTGTCGATCGTGCAGATGCCGGCCGGTGTGCCGGTTGCCACGGTCTCCGTCGGCGGTGCCCGCAACGCAGGTCTGCTCGCGGCCCGCATCCTGGCCGCGCACGACGAGGAACTCCTCGGCAGGATGAAGGAGTTCCAGCAGGACCTCAACCACCAGGCCACCGAGAAGGGCAAGCGTCTGCGTGCCAAGGTGGAGGGAATGGCGGGCGGCTTCGGCTTCGGCTCGGGGAAGTGACGCCGATGACCTCGCCGTCCCTGGAGGCAGCCCGGGAACTGCTGCGCGAGTTTCCGGTCGTCGACGGGCACAACGACCTGCCCTGGGCACTGCGCGAGCAGGTCCGCTACGACCTCGACGCCCGCGACATCGCCACCCACCAGAACGCCCATCTCCACACCGACATCCCCCGCCTGCGCGAGGGCGGGGTCGGCGCACAGTTCTGGTCGGTGTACGTGCGCAGCGACCTCCCGGGCGCGGTGCCCTCGACGCTGGAACAGATCGACTGCGTACGGCAGTTGATCTCCCGTCACCCGGCCGATCTGCAACGCGCACTGACCGCCGCCGACATGGAGGCGGCGCGCGCGGACGGCCGCATAGCCTCTCTCATGGGCGCCGAGGGCGGTCACTCGATCGCCAATTCCCTCGGCACGCTGCGGGGGTTGTACGAGCTGGGCGTGCGCTACATGACCCTCACCCACAACGACAACGTGGCATGGGCGGACTCGGCGACGGACGAGCCCGGGGTCGGCGGCCTGTCGGACTTCGGCCGTGAGGTCGTACGCGAGATGAACCGGCTCGGCATGCTCGTCGACCTCTCGCACGTGGCGGCGACGACGATGCGCCATGCGCTGGACACGACGGACGCCCCGGTGATCTTCTCCCACTCGTCCTCGCGTGCGGTGTGCGACCACCCGCGCAACATCCCCGACGACGTCCTCGAACGCCTTCCCGCCAACGGCGGCGTGGCGATGGTGACGTTCGTGCCGAAGTTCGTCCTGCAGGCCGCGGTCGACTGGACGGCCGCGGCGGACGAGAACATGCGCGCGCACGGCTTCCACCACCTCGACACGACCTCGGAGGCGATGAAGGTCCACCGGGCCTTCGAGGAGGCCAACCCGCGCCCGGTCGCCACGGTCGCGACGGTCGCCGACCATCTGGACCACATGCGCGAGGTGGCGGGCATCGACCACCTCGGCATCGGCGGCGACTACGACGGCACGGCCTTCACCCCGGACGGCCTGAACGACGTCTCCGGTTACCCGAACCTGATCGCGGAGCTGCTCGACCGCGGCTGGTCGAAGGCCGACCTGGCCAAGCTCACCTGGCAGAACGCGGTACGGGTGCTGGGCGCGGCCGAGGATGTGGCCCGTGACCTCCAGACGCGGCGGGGCCCGTCGAACGCGACGCTGGAACAGCTGGACGGCTGAAGCGAAGGGGGGCGCCGGCACCGGCCGGCGCCCCCTCGGCCGCTCAGGTGAAGTCCGCGTACGCCAGGTGCTTCGCACAGCCGCGGCAGCGGAACAGATACGCCGTGGGCTGGCCGTCGGCGTCCAGCGAAGCGAAGAAGGTGTCGCCCAGGGTCTCCCGGAGGCTCTCCCCGGCGTCCGGATACTCCGCCAGCTCCTTGGTGCCCGCCCGGCCCAGATACGTCGCCGCGTCCCCGCAGTGGGTCAGCCAGCGCTCCTGCTGCCAGCCCGAGAAGCCCGGCGTGCGCTGCTCGACGATGCGGACCACCGCCGTCGGTGCGTCCCCCGTCACCTCGGTGAACTGCGCCTCGAAGCGCTCCGCCGCACTGCCGTCCGCGATGCACCACGGGCACAGCTCCGCGCGGACGTCCGCGACCGCGTACACGGGGCCCACGTACACGTATCCGCGCCGCAGCCCGCAGCACAGACACTCCGTGTCCGCGGCGACCACCGAACCGGTGGCCAGGGGGTCCGGGTGGTACGGAAAGGACGGCAGCTCCGCCGTCGTCGCCGGATCGCTCATGCCCCTACCCTGCCGCATGAACGAAAGGGGCACCCCGCAGGGTGCCCCGGAAACTCCCGCGCGTTGCGGCAACAGGCCGCGCGCTACGGCAGGTTGCGCGCCATCACGATCCGCTGGACCTGATTCGTGCCTTCATAAATCTGGGTGATCTTCGCGTCGCGCATCATGCGCTCCACCGGGTAGTCGCGCGTGTAGCCGTATCCGCCCAGCAGCTGGACGGCGTCCGTGGTGACCTCCATCGCCACGTCCGAGGCGAAGCACTTGGCGGCGGCGCCCTGGAAGGTGAGGTCCTTGTCGCCGCGCTCGGACTTGGCGGCGGCCGCGTACGTCAGCTGGCGGGCGGCCTCGATCTTCATGGCCATGTCGGCGAGCATGAACTGGATGCCCTGGAAGTCGGCGATCGGCTTGCCGAACTGCTTGCGCTCCTGGACGTAGTTCTTGGCGTAGTCGAGGGCGCCCTGGGCGACACCGAGGGCCTGGGCGGCGATGGTGATGCGGGTGTGGTCCAGCGTCTTCATCGCGGTCGCGAAGCCGGTGCCCTCCTCGCCGATCATGCGGTCCGCCGGGATGCGGACGTTGTCGAGGTAGACCTCGCGGGTGGGGGAACCCTTGATGCCGAGCTTCTTCTCCGGGGCACCGAAGGAGACGCCCGGGTCGGACTTCTCGACGACGAAGGCCGATATGCCCTTGGAGCGCTTGTCGGGGTCGGTCACCGCCATGACCGTGTAGTACTCGGAGACGCCCGCGTTCGTGATCCAGCGCTTCACGCCGTTGAGGACCCAGTGGTCGCCGTCGCGGACCGCGCGCGTCTTCATACCGGCCGCGTCGGAGCCCGCCTCCGGCTCGGAGAGGCAGTACGAGAACATCGCGTCGCCCTTGGCCAGCGGCGCCAGGTACTTCTTCTTCAGGTCCTCGGAGCCGGAGAGGATCACCGGCAGGGAGCCGAGCTTGTTCACGGCCGGGATCAGCGAGGAGGACACACAGGCGCGCGCCACCTCCTCGATCACGATGACCGTGGCGAGCGCGTCGGCGCCCGCACCGCCGTACTCCTCGGGTACGTGCACCGCGTGCAGGTCGTTCGCGACGAGGGCCTCCAGCGCCTCCTGCGGGAAGCGGGCCTCCTCGTCCACCGCCGCGGCGTACGGCGCGATCTTCGCCTCGGCCAGCGAGCGGATGGCGTCACGGAGCATGTCGTGCTCCTCGGACGGGCGGTACAGGTCGAAGTCAGCCGTTCCGGCCAAGGTCTCTCACGCTCCAAAAACGCTGCGATGCCGACGCTAATTACCGTTAAGTAACCCAAATTTTAGGGGTACGCCCACGCGAGTGATACGTGAGCTTGGCGACAGCGGGAAAGTTGCCCGCCGAGGCGCCCGACTATGCTCAGGCACCGATTCACCGCGATACCCCTCTGGAGCACCCATGAGCCTCAAGATCACCGTGATCGGTACCGGCTATCTCGGCGCGACGCACGCGGCGGCCATGGCCGAACTGGGGTTTGAGGTCCTCGGGCTCGATGTCGTTTCCGAGAAGATCGAGATGCTCCAGCGCGGCGAGGTCCCGATGTACGAGCCGGGTCTCGAGGAGTTGCTGCGCAAGCACGTCGCGGGCATCGAGGGGTCGAGCGGACGTCTGCGCTTCACCATGGACTGGGCCGAGCTGGCCGATTTCGGCGACATCCACTTCGTCTGTGTGAACACTCCGCAGAAGCACGGCGAGTACGCCTGTGACATGTCGTACGTCGACGCCGCGATCGCCTCTCTCGCGCCGCACCTGAAGGCCCCCGCCCTCGTCGTCGGCAAGTCGACCGTGCCGGTCGGCTCCGCGGACCGTCTGGCCGCCTACCTCGCCGAGCACGCGCCCGCCGGCCAGGACGCCGAGCTGGCCTGGAACCCGGAGTTCCTGCGTGAGGGCTTCGCCGTCAAGGACACGCTGCACCCCGACCGGATCGTGGTCGGCGTGCGCAGCGAGCGCGCCGAGAAGCTGCTGCGCGAGGTGTACGCGACCCCGGTCGCGGAGGGCACGCCCTTCGTCGTCACCGACTTCCCGACCGCCGAGCTGGTGAAGGCCTCGGCGAACTCCTTCCTGGCCACCAAGATCTCCTTCATCAACGCGATGGCGGAGGTGTGCGAGGCCGCGGGCGGCGACGTGGTCAAGCTGGCAGAGGCCATCGGGTACGACGACCGGATCGGCAAGAAGTTCCTGCGGGCCGGAATCGGCTTCGGCGGCGGCTGTCTGCCGAAGGACATCCGGGCCTTCATGGCACGCGCGGGCGAGCTGGGCGCCGACCAGGCGCTGACGTTCCTGCGCGAGATCGACTCCATCAACATGCGCCGCCGCGGCCAGATGGTGGAGATGGCGCGCGAGGCGCTGGGCGGCAGTTCGTTCCTCGGCAAGCGGGTCGCGGTGCTCGGCGCGACGTTCAAGCCCGACTCCGACGACGTACGGGACTCGCCCGCGCTGAACGTCGCCGGGCAGATACATCTCCAGGGCGGTCAGGTCACGGTCTACGACCCCAAGGGCATGGACAACGCCCGGCGGATCTTCCCGACGCTCGGGTACGCCGACTCGGCGCTGGAAGCGGTGCGCGGCGCCGACGTCGTACTCCACCTCACGGAGTGGCGGGAGTTCCGCGAGCTGGACCCGGCGGAGCTGGGCGCGGCGGTCACCTCCCGCGTCCTTCTCGACGGCCGCAACGCCCTCGACCCGGAGCTGTGGCGCCGGGCGGGGTGGACGTACCGGGCGATGGGTCGCCCCACCGCGTAATTGCGCAATCCGTCCGAACGGACGGGTGTGACGGGGTGACGCCGGTCCGGCCGAGGCTCAGTCGGCCGGACCGGCGTCTTGTTGCATTCTGCACCACCGCGGTGACGCGTGAGCGACGAGTGCCCAACTACCCCCGCGGTATCCCTATTTGGCCCGGTATCGCCGCATCTTCGCGCGGGCCCCGCACACCGACATCGAGCACCAGCGGCCCTTCCCGGCGGGACTGCGGTCGTAGTACGCCCAATGGCACTCGGGCAGTTCGCAGGCCTTGAGGCGCAGCCAGGTGCCCGCGGTGAGGGCCTCCGCGACGGCCGCCGCCACCCGGGAGAGCAGGGATCCCCGGTCGGCGGGGGTGAGGACAGCCGAGCCGTCCCGTGCGTCGACGGCCACGTACAGCGGCGCCCGTGCCAGCAGCTCGCCCAGGGGTGTCACCTCGCGGTGCGGTGGATGGCCCGCGTGTGCCAGGCAGACCGCGCGCAGGGACTCCCGCAGCTCTCGTACGTCCGCCAGGTCCCCTTCCGCGATGCCGAACTCGGCGCGTCCCTCGGCCGTGCCCAGGCGGTCCGCGCCCGATTCCAGGTCCACGGTGTTGACCAGGGCCTCCACCAGGGCGAGAGCACCCGGGGCCGGGGCCCTCTCACTCATGTCTGCGACCTCATGCCCGTGACGTTACCTCTCGGAATTCCTCTTGCGACGTTACCTCCAATGCGGGATCATGCGGTAACGGTTACCGGTTGACTGCTTCTACAGGTAACCCGCTTTCTAGAGGTAACGCAGCCTTCAAGTTCTGCAGCTCCAAGTTCCAAGGAGGAAGTCATGGCTCTCGCCAAGCTGGGCGTCGTCGTCCTGGACTGTCCCGATCCGCGCGCGCTCGCCGGTTTCTATGCGGAGGTGCTCGGCGGCACGGTGGAGGGTGACGGCGAGTGGGTCGATCTGAAGGTGCCCGGCGGCCAGTCACTGGCGTTCCAGACCGCGCCCGGTCATGTACCGCCGAAGTGGCCGGCCCCCGACGACTCGCAGCAGTTCCACCTGGACCTCGTGGTCCAGGACCTGGACACGGCCGAGAAGGACGTCCTGGCGCTCGGCGCGCAGCCGCTGGACGCGGCGGACCGCTCGCGTACCTGGCGGGTGTACGCGGACCCGGCCGGGCACCCGTTCTGTCTCTGCGCCTGCTGAGACGCCGTGACCATCGCGGCGCCTGCTGCGGCGCCGTGATCATCGCTCAGACGGCGACCGCCAGCTCGTAGCCGGCGGTTCGCACGTCTGTGCACAGGGCCCGGCAGTTCTCGAAGAGGACCTCGAACTCGGGGTGGTTCCGCCATCCTTTGAGGGACTCCAGGTCGCGCCACCACGAAAACGAGATGAAGTGGTTCGGCTCGTGCCGTTGCCGGATGAGCCGGGCCGAGAGAAAGCCGTCATTGGCCTCCTTGGTCCAGGTCAGGAACTCCGTCCACCGCTCCAGGAACTCCTCGGCCTTGCCGTCGGCCACATGCCAGTCTCCCGAGGCCCAGTAACGGCTGTCCTCCGCCATGGCGCTCACCTCATTCCGCGGCACCTGAATTCCGTGGTCCCTGCGCCTCAGCGTAGGGCGAGCTCGGGTGGGCTGCCGCATGGAGCGGGGCGCCCAAAAAGGGGCGCACCCAAAAAGGGGCGCGCCCAAAAAAGGGGCGCACCCAATCAGATGGGTTGATTCATCCGATGCACTGATCATCGGTGCGTCCCGGTCGGTCCTGACGAGGAGTCAGGTGGCTCCCGGGCCAAGCTGCCCCTCGGGCTCGGGGGAGTCCCCGAGCCGGTGGACACGAGGAGTAGGCAGCGCGCTCGCGTCGCTTGCGCCGGTCCGCGCCCTGCGTGGGCCGGCATACGGGCGTGTCGGTCCGCGCGGGCGGCGGGGGTGACGACTGCAGGGAGAGACCGCCGGGCCGGAAGGCCGTCCAGCAGTCACTGAGTCACGGCGACGACTGCAGGAGGGGGCCGACCGGGCCGACGGGTGCCACGGGTGCCACCGGCGCCACGGGTGCGACGGGTGCCACCGGCGCCACGGGTGCGACGGGTGCCATCGGGGCCACGGGTGCGACGGGTCCGAGGGGCGACCTGGGTGCCACGGGCGCGACTGGCACCACGGGTGCCACGGGTGCCACGGGTGCCATCGGGGCCACGGGTGCCACGGGTGCCACGGGTGCGACCGGGAGCCACCTCGATGTCGGTGCGAGCGTCGCCGCGGGTCCGCAGGACATTCCGAACAACACCGACACCAAGATCGCTTTCTCCATCGTCAACTACGACACGGATGCGATGTTCGATGCGACAGACTCGTCGCTGGTGGTTCACACCCCGGGCCGCTACCTGCTCAAGGCCAGGATGCGAGCTGCTCGTGCCGTAACGGCTGTAGCGGAAATGGAGCGGGGGGGGGGGCCGGCCCCGGGGGGCCCCCCCCCCCCGGGGGGGGGGGCCGGGAGGCCAGCACCCCCCCCCCCGGGGGGGGTGATAAGGGGGCCCCAACCAAA